>CAZFDW010000077.1:0-17505 GCA_964517865.1 uncultured Chitinophaga sp. | reverse complement strand
TCTGGACGGACCACCGTTTGTTTCCTGTGATGGCTGGATTATCGTGGACGCGGCTGATGGACGAACGGTCGCCGGCCACGAAGTTGCGACGCCTCTGCCTTTTGCGAGCACCACCAAGATCATGACAGCATGGCTCGTTGTGCGCTTGGCGGAAGAACATCCTGAAGTCCTGGACGAGATTATCACAATTTCGCCCCGCGCCGACGAAACACGGGGCTCAACGGCCGATGTGCGGGCTGGTGAATCTTTGTCTGTTCGCGAGGGACTGTTTGGGCTGTTGCTGCCCTCAGGAAATGACATGAGCGTGGCATTGGCTGAACACTTTGGAGCCCGCATGGCTCCTCCGGCGGAGGCATCTGCGACAACCCCGGAAGCAGACCCGCTTCTGTTGTTTGTCGCGGCGATGAATGCCGAGGCCGCCCGGCTCGGGATGGCGAGTACACATTTCAGCAATCCGCACGGATTGTCGGAGAAATTGCATATGACCACCGTCAGTGATCTGGCCATTCTGGCTCATGCAACGCTAGGAAGTGAATTGTTTCAAAACTACACGTCAACTCGCCAGCGAGGCGCTGTTGTCAGCGGACCTGGCGGCTACACAAGAAACGTGCTCTGGAAGAATACCAACGAACTGCTGGCGACTGATGGTTATGACGGGATCAAAACGGGTACCACGGATCAGGCCGGAGCCTGTCTGGTTTCGACAGGAGAACGCGATGGCAGGCGATTGATCGTGGTCGTTCTTGGCTCAGCGGCTTCTGAGTCCCGCTACACCGATTCGCGAAACCTGTATCGCTGGGGATGGCAGCAGCTTGCGGTCATGGTTGAGTAGTGTAGTGCCGCGGCGAGCGCGCATGTCGCGGAGCGAAGCACATTCGCACGGATCACTTGGATGTGCCACGCATCACGCGGAGGAAACGCTGTCAGGCCCGCAGGCGACGTGCGGAAGATCTCGCATGGGGTACAATTCCAAGGTGGCTGAAGTATGGGTCCAGCCGAACCGCCAGCGCTCGCCAGTGGTGATGAGGGACCGCCGGATACAGATGATGTTCCAGATGATAAAGGTGGTCGAAGGCGAGCATGCGTGCCCATGCACCTCGAAACAGTCGCGTCTGGGTGAGCGGAGTTTGTCCGTCAGCGATATGCGGGATAAACACAGTGATCAAGGGAAACACCCAGCTTCCCGCGATCACCAGGCCTGCATAAACAATCGGGGCAGGTGTCCAGCGAACAGTGAACACGGACGTTCCTGTCAGCACCAGAATGCCGAACGCCTCCAGCAGGAGCAGCGAGCGCTGGCGCGGATGGTTCAGCCAGGCCCAGTTCCAGAGGCGGACTTGAAGCATCGGACCACACAGCAATGTCTGAATCAGAGACATGTGTACCGCTGAGCCTTCCAGATCCGTCGTTTCCAGCGGATGCTGATGATGGTGCAGGTGCGAGAGTCGATAGGCCGTCCCGCTTCGCAGCGAGAACAATTCGATCAGACTCAGCCAGAAATGATTCCAGCCTCGTTGCAGCCCCAGCGTTTGATGCACAAGATCGTGAGATGACGAACCGTAGGTGATAAAGCACAGAGTCATCACCGAGACAACCGCCAGTGGCCACCAGCCGAGGCTCGCAAAGACGCCATAGCTCAGCATGACCGCGAATGGTCCACCGATCGTCATCAGGCGTCGCAGAGGTGAGACCTGCAGCAAGTCACGTCCCAATTCCTGGAGCGTCGGCAGCTGCGGGACATCGGGACATTCTGAATCCAGACTGTTCCGCGTCATTCATCGCTCCCGTCATGCAGGAACATTTTGCGTCGGGCAAGCAGCAGGCCGACCAGGAACAACGCTGCTCCGATGACTGCGGGTGCCAGATGAATCGGGTCTGTGTAGCCAATCGCCGGATGGACCAGGACAGCCGTGCTCCAGCCCGCGAACCCGCCCACGGCCAGGGTCTGCCACAGCGCACGAGAGGACTGCCCAAACCAGACACTTGCCAGCGTCAGCATCCCGGCTGTTGTGACAGCACCGCCGAATCCCGCTCGGTCATGAGCGATCAACGGAATCAGTCGGGGATTGATCGCATTCAGTTGCTGACGATCGATTCCCATGAATGTCAGGTCCGACGGGACGAACACGTTCGTCATGCCGACAAATTGAATCGTCAATCCGGCACCGATCATGCCGCATGCCGAAATCAGCAGAAAGATCCGGCCAAGACCTGCCTGGCTTCTCCATGTCAGACCGCGAGCGGGAAGAAACACGCTCGACCACTTCTGACGCACCAAAACATCCCGCTTCGGTCGCTGCATCCACAGGCCCAGGCTGAAGCAGGGGAGCAGCATCAATGTCGCGGCGCCGTGCCAGGTATCGAGGTAGCCATAGCCGAGGTAAGTCAGGAAGCTGCCGAAGCCAGCCAGACCGCTGACAACGAGCGTCCACCAGGCCCATTGTTCACTGTGCCGCAGCGGAAACTCGGCCAGCCACAAATAGAGCACAGCGATCCCAACCAGAGCACCACCGAAGCTGATTCGGTCATGAATCATGAAATGCACAATGCGGCATTCATTGATCCCGCAAAGCTCTTCGGGCTGCATTTTCAGATAGGCCACGTCATGAGGCAGGAAGTGTCCGGTCATCGATTGAAATGTGGCGAACAACCCGGCCAGTCCCAGACAGACACCGCAAAACGTAATCAGAGACCTGCCGTCGCCAATTAATGCCTCAGCAAGTCCTCGTGGATCGTGTTGCATCGGATCTTTCATACGAACATTGAATGTTGGCAGATGTTACTATGGCGCGCAAGAGCAGTTCCTGCCTGCCGGGTCCTACTGTATCAACCTTAACGCAAATGGGAGATATTCTTAACATGCGGTCGTTGAAAAGGCGAACGCTGGAACGCCGGTAAGGGCGACGCTGGTGACATGCACGTTTGCTCAATGTAGCCTTCACGCTCCGCCTGGTGAGCCGTCAAGGGCGCCCCTGTCGTTAACAAACCGCCCTCTCAGCCCCGGCAAACCTTTTCGCCGCGTGTGGCCGTGCATCCGAGTGCCCTCCCAAATGGCTCGTCTCGACGGAGCGAGACGGCTACAGAGAACGTCACCATGTTCCGAACAGGATCAACTGCTGACGCGACCAGCTTATTCACCGACACCGACCACACCGGCCAACCAAATAGCGCCACGCAGGTACAGTCGAAAGTGTGCGGTGCCATGTGCGTGGCTGGCACAACTGTCCGCCACTCGCACAGTCGGCATTTTGTGGTGGCCTGCAGATATGCGGCATGCGTTTGGCATTGGCGTGTTTAACCGCGTGCCCAGCGGGCCGCGATTGTTCTATTTGAAATTTCGTATTTGAGATTTGAGATTTGAAGTACGAAGCGCGGGGCGTTGCCCACGCGGTTAAACGATTGGGCCATCCACAGCAGCGCGCGGTATATCAGACTGCTGTCGTCGGAGATCGGTGGTTGCAGATTCAGATTTTGAAAACATGATCGATCCAGCGGAAGGCTGGCATCTCGCAGATCAAATCGCAAGAAAAGCAAGCCAACGGACCAGAATGTGCCATAGGAATGCATACGGTTCTTTCCGCACACTCACGCGATCAGGCAGGAGTTACTGTCGTTGGCAGATGACAAGCCTCAACAAACTGCACATGAGACTCCTCAGATTTCGACCGAGCATCGCGCATTGCCGAATGATGATCAGCCGCGACGCAGGTTTCTGACTGTCGCCAGTGGTTCGGCTCTCGCTGGACTGCTTGGAGCTTACGGAACTTTTGCATACATGCTCGGGGAGTTCGTTTATCCTGCGGAAGGAAATGCCAAGGGCTGGCTGTTTGTCTGCACCGTCGATCATCTGGCTGAAGGAGAAGCCCTGGACTTTACGTCTCCCACCGGCGCGAAAGTGGTCGTTGCCAGGCAAGGAGCAGGCACCGCAGAAATGGATTTCCTCGCGCTGTCCAGCGTGTGCCCACATCTGGGTTGCCGGGTTCACTGGGAGTCTCAAAATGATCGCTTCTTCTGCCCGTGTCACAATGGTGCATTTGATCGCGAAGGAAAGCCCGTTTCCGGACCTCCCCAGGCGGCAAATCAGTCACTGGTCCGATTTCCCCTGAAAGTGGAGAACGGCCTGCTGTTTCTGGAGGTCCCCATGGAATCGATTGCTTCGTTTCCCGTGAAGCCTTGCGAGACTCATCACCCCCATGGCGAAGCAATCCGTCCCGAGGCCGATGACTCAGGAGTCGCCTGAAATGGGCAGGATTGCCGAATGGTTTCACGAACGGGTTCCGATTTCCGGCGAACAATTGGCGGAGCTGACGAATGAGCCTGTGCCGAATCATCTGAAACGCTGGTGGTTCTGCCTTGGCGGAACGCCGGCGTATCTGTTTGTGGTCCAGATCGTGACGGGAATTCTGCTGGCGCTGTATTACCAGCCTTCGACATCATCGGCTTTTGAATCGATTCGGTATATCACCGAGGAGGCCACTTTCGGCTGGTTTCTCCGGAGCATGCACAAGTGGGCGGCGACGCTGATGATCGCGGCCATGATTCTGCATCAGATGCGAGTCTACTTCACCGGAGCATACCGGCGACCGCGTGAGCTGAACTGGATGATCGGTATGTCGCTGCTGATGTGTACTCTGCTGATCGGTTTCACCGGTTACAGTCTGGTGTTTGAGCAGTTGAGTTATTGGGGTGCAACTGTTGCGGCGAACATCAGTGATGCCGTGCCGATCGTGGGGCCGATCGGCAAACAGTTGTTACTGGGTGGCGATGAGTACAACGCCCGGACATTGTCACGATTCTACATTCTGCACGCCGCCGTTCTGCCAACGACGCTGATTCTGCTCGTGATTCTGCATATTGCTCAGGTCCGCATGCATGGCGTCACGGAATTTCCAGAGCCGGAAGACGAACCCTCAGCGCCAAAACACTTCAATTTTTTCCCCGACCACATGCTGACAGAGTTGATGCTCGGTTTGGTACTGATGGTCATTCTGTGCGCACTGTCTGTCACGCTCCCGGCAACAATGGGGCCGAAAGCGGATCCGCTATCGACGCCGGAAGTGATCAAGCCGGAATGGTTTTTCTACGTCTCTTTTCGCTGGTTGAAGCTGTTCTCCCTGTCGTTCGCCGTCATCAGCTCAGGGTTCATTGTGGGGGCCATGTTTGTGTGGCCGTGGATTGACCGACTGCTGCGGCGAATCACCGGGATTGAAGAAGTGAGTGTTTACATCGGCATCGTCGCGACATTTTTGCTGATTGGATTGACTGTCTGGGAAGCCGTTGTGGCTCATTGAAAGATTGATTGTTATGACCATCCGCACAAAGCAGACCATCATTGCTCTCCTCAGCGCCGCATTTATCATCTCGCTGATTTTCGTGCAATGGCAGGAGGTGACTCGCCGGGAACAGGAATCCGGGCGCGGAGCAAAGCACGTTGCCATTCCGGCCAGTTCGCAGTCCTGCGTCAAATGCCATCAGCAATCCTCGCCGGGGATTATTGATCACTGGACCGGCAGTACCCATGCTGTCAAAGGTGTCGGCTGCGTGGAGTGCCATCAGGCAGAGAAACACGATGCAGACGCTTTCGATCACTATGGAGCCATGATCGCCGTCGTGGTGACACCTCGTGACTGCGGACGCTGTCACAAAACGGAGACTGAGGAGTTTATGGCCAGCCATCATGCGAAGGCCGGAAATATCCTGGCCTCGTTGGACAATTTCCTGGCCGAGACCGTCGAAGGTTCACGGGCTCCGTTCAATCCTCATTCACCGACGCCCGGCCGCGATGTCACGATGGTCAACGGCATGGCCAGCGTGGATACGGGCTGCAAGCAGTGTCATGGAGGCAAAGTGGCTCTGGAAGCCAATGATGGCAGTCTGATCACCGTAGACGACCTGAAGCCCGACAAAGATGGTAGGCCGACCAATCTGGATATCGTGGCGCAGATTAAAAAAGCCTCCACCGGACGTCCCATTCTGGCAGCCAGCAGTTGGCCCAATACGGGGATTGGACGGCTGAATCTGGACGGATCACGGGGTTCGTGTTCCGCCTGCCATTCCCGACATGATTTTTCGCCGCGACGGGCTCGTCAGCCTGAGAATTGCGGAAAGTGTCACTTGGGACCCGATCATCCGCAGAAAGAGATCTTCGAAGAATCCAAGCACGGTGTGGCCTTCCGCGACCTGCATGATCACATGAACCTGAATGCCAAAGACTGGGTTCTGGGCGTGGACTACACCCAGGCACCGACCTGTGCCACATGTCATATGTCGGGACACAGTCGCAACGGTGGCAAAGTCACCCACGACCCGAGCGGACGAATTTCATGGACCAATCGTCCACCGGTGAGTCTCGTGATGGACACCGATGCGAACGGTGAGGTCGTGAAAGAAACAGATCCCGAAAAACGCAAGGCGCTGGTGGCTCATTCATGGCAGGACAAACGCATCGCCATGAAGAACGTGTGTACTCACTGCCACACAGAAAACTACGTCGATGCGTTCTACACGCAATACGATGACTTCGTGATCAACTATAACGAAAAGTTCGCCAAGCCCGGTCAGTCCATCATGACAGTGCTTCGCGAACAGAAGCTGATTACAAAGCAGGAGTTTGATGAAGAGATTGAATGGACCTGGTTCTATCTGTGGCATCACGAAGGTCGCCGTGCGCGTCATGGAGCTTCCATGATGGCACCGGACTATGCACACTGGCACGGCATGTACGAAGTCGCCGAACGGTTCTATCAGGAACTGATTCCCCAGGCTCGCGAGATTGCTCATCACGCCGCCGAGGCAGGTCAGACAGCCGAAGCCGAGGCCGTGCGGAAAGTCATCGAAGATCTGCTGAACCGTCCGGAGCATACGTGGTACGAAGAAATGAAGACGACGTTGAAGAAGGGCGCTGCGGATCACGCCGCCGTCGCAGTCCCAGCCAATGGAGTCCCAGCCAATACCGTTGCAGCCGATGCCGTCCCGGCAGACGCTGCTGCTGACGCAGAGTCAATCAATGCCGACACAGCCGGCACGGTTGGCGCACCTGCTGCCTCAACCATCGCCCCTGAACCGTAACGCTGTGGAGGATTTATCCCGATGGCGTGTACCTGTGAAACGGATGTGATTGACGGCGGTCGTTGCTTGTTAGCTGCGAATTCAGGATTTTCTCCTGACCGGTTGACATGGATGTTGTCGATGCATATTATGGATATGTGTATCTTCTTG
Organism: uncultured Chitinophaga sp.; assembly: GCA_964517865.1. GTDB lineage: Bacteria > Planctomycetota > Planctomycetia > Planctomycetales > Planctomycetaceae > SXXK01. The sequence goes on along the minus strand of CAZFDW010000077.1, from coordinate 10,287 downwards.
TGTCTAATGTGAGTCTCCTGCCCTCTACCCCTGCCTGATTGCTTTGCCGGGCTTCAAGCCTCCAGCGCGTTGCTCTGTGACGCGACCCAATTCCCGCCATTGGAGGAAATTGCAATGATTGTCATCGTGCTCGCTGGGATTGCATTTGCCGTCCTGGCCATGTTCGCCATCTTCCTGGTGATGTTTATTGATGTCGCATTTAAGCTTCCGCATGCCTCGGTGCATCGGCAGCATCCCGGCCATGCAGAATCGCCAGCGCTGTCGGCTTTCGCCGGCACCCCGGTGCACCCGCATGCAGCAGTGATGGAAATGACCAGCGTCGCTGGCTCGACCAGCGGCCGGGCCCGGCCGGAGGTTGCAGCCTTTGAAACGGACTTCAAGGTGAGTTCGCGGCTGCTGTGGTCGCGGCACACACGTCACGTGCGAGTACTGATTTTCCTGATTACCGTCGGCGGTGCGAGTGCATTGTTTGTTCGCAGTCAACTGGTTCCCAAAGCTTTTGGCGATCGAGGTCCCTACCGCGCGGCCGCTTTGGAGCAGATTGCCGCTCAGCCCAGCAGGCTGTCGTCCGATTCCGCCTGCCTGAAATGCCATTCCAAAGTGCAGGAAGAACGAGCTGAGTCGCCTCACAAAGCCGTCCGGTGCATGCACTGTCACGGCAACGGTCATGAGCACATCGCGGCTGCGATTCAGGCGGCAGTCACCCCCGGTCATGTCATTCCGCCTGCCGGGGAGTGGGACGGAGATTTTCACTCGAAGATGGACCTTTTCATTACACAGGATCGAGCGACATGTTTGTCGTGTCACACATCAGTCGTTGGAATGCCGAGCAGCTTTCGCAGCATTGATATGGCGAAACATCTGGAAGAACAGGGTGCGGAGAACGTCAGTGACAGGAATGTGTGCTTCGAATGCCATACGGGGCACAGTCCGGGCATTTAGAGGCTATCCGAAAAGGGGTCTGACCCTCTCCGGCAAGACGGAAACACCAACATAATCGACTCGCCACCAAAGGGTCAGACCCCTTTTCGAATAGCCATTTAGCGACATCGGGAGCACATCATGAATTTCGGACTGAACATACTGAACAATTCTGTGGGCGGTTGTGGTTCCGGCAATTCAGCGAGCGATGGCTGTGGAGACCATGGTGCGTGCGGTGGTTGCCGTGAAGCTCCTCCCGAACGTTCCCGCCGGGACTTCCTGAAGCGCGCGACAACAATCGCATTCGGTTCCTTCAGCCTGACGCTGTTGCCAGTGTCATCCGGTGGTGCAGCCGAACAGCAGGCATCCGCTTTGGCCAATGGTGCCTCCTCCGCGACAGGCGTTTCCGGCGTAGCAGCGGTGAAAGAAAAAGAAGTCCTGTATGGATTTCTGGTCGATACGGAAAAATGCGTCGGCACCGGAAAGTGTCTGACGGCATGTCGTGTCGAAAATAACGTTCCTGAAGGTTACTCGCGGACGTGGGTCGAGCGTTTTGTACACTTCAAAGATGGGCGTGTTCAGGTGGACCTGGTTCCTGAAACGGGTTACGCCGGATCGGACATTCCGGCCATTGATCCGGATCTTGTCGATCGAGCTTATTTCGCCCCCAAACTGTGCAACCAGTGTGCGGACGCACCGTGCAATCAGGTCTGTCCGGTGCATGCTGCGTTTACGTCTCCGGAAGGAATTGAACTGGTCGATCCGGATCGCTGCATTGGATGTGCGTACTGCGTTCAGGCATGTCCGTATGGCGCGCGATTCATCAATCCCGATACCGGCAACGCAGACAAATGCACGTGGTGCTATCAGAGAATCCAGCGAGATGAGCAGCCTGCCTGTGTCGAGGCCTGTCCGGTTGGAGCCCGCGTGTTCGGGCGACTTGATGATCCGGAGAGTGAAATCAGCAGACGCATCGCAAAGATTCCGACCAGTGTTCTGAAAGAGCATCTCGGGACGCATCCAAAACTTCGTTATATCGGGATCACCGGGGAGGTCAACTGATGGACGGCTCATCGTTCGTGTTCCCAAACGACCCGCATGTGCCCTGGAGCATCATGATCGTGCTGTATCCATACATCACAGGTCTGGTGGCCGGAGCATTTATTGTTTCAGCGTTGTATCATGTGTTTCATCAGGAAGTGCTCCGACCTGTCGCGCGCCTCGCACTGGTCACGGCCCTGTGCTTTTGTGCATTTGCGACGGTGCCACTGCTGTTGCACCTGCATCATCCGGAACGAGCGTTCAATATCATGATTACGCCAAGTGCCACGTCCGCGATGTCCGGGTTCGGCATCATCTACAGCATGTACATGCTGCTCCTGCTGGTCGAAGTGTGGCTGGTTTTTCGTCCGGACATTGTGGCGCGGGCACAGTCCGCCTGCGGCCCCTCCCGGTTTTTGTATCGAATCCTGTCCTTCGGTGATCGGGAAATCACCAAAGAATCACAGGCCGCCGACGCATGGCTGATCCGCGCGCTGTCGATCGTCGGAATCCCGGCCGCGTGCGTGCTGCACGGATACGTGGGATTTCTGTTTGGTGCCGTTAAGGCCAATCCATGGTGGTCGACGGCATTGATGCCGATCATTTTTCTGGCATCGGCCGTTGTGTCAGGTATCGCGGCCCTGATCGCGCTGTATCTGTTTATCTGCTGGCGACGCCGCGTCACGCCGGACGCCGCCTGTGTCCGGTCGCTGTCACGCACGCTATGGATTTCGCTGCTTACAGCGGTTTCACTGGAAATGCTGGAATTGGTACACATGGCCTATGAAGCAGGAGCCGAATGGCATGTGCTGTCGACGTTGCTTACAGAACGCCTGGCCGTGTCCTACGGCGTTGTGCAGGTGCTCATCGGTTCGCTGTGTCCGTTCGTGTTGCTCCTGCTGGCGATTCATCCTCGAAGGAATCCCAGGTTGATGATGCGACTGAGCGGTCTGGCTTCTGTATTGATTCTGATCCAGGTTTTTGCGATGCGCTGGAACGTGGTGGTCGGCGGACAACTGTTCTCCAAGAGCTTCCGTGGCTTCGTGGAATTCCCACTGCCTGTCGGTGGTCGCGAGGGCTTGATTGCGGCCGCTGTGGTGCTGACGCTGCCGCTGATCGCATTGTGGGTCGCTGGACGATTACTGCCACTCTGGTCTCCAGACGAGTCCTGCAGGACCTGAGCGGCGATGTCGCCAATCAGGCTGCTGCCGGCTCTGTAGGGTGTAGGGTGTAGGGTGTAGGGTGTATGGTGTAGGGTTTTTATACTCCGCGGGGCCGGAAATGAGGCGGGTGAGCGAAGCGGCGTGAGCCCTCCGATACCTCGTTCTTGTACCGGCAAGCTGACGCATGCCGCTCGCCAATTGTCTCACTCATGACCGCGCGGAGTATAACTGCCACCTTGGGTTTTGGTTGTCGTCGCGTTCGATTGTGAAATTGGGAGGGCGACGTTCCTGCCGAGCCGACGACAGTCGATGGCGGGGGAAGCGCACGGCTCAGCAGAAATCCGGCCCTCCCGGTTTTCAGGCCGCGAACCCGCAGCGATTTGCATATTCTGAATCAGCCGACAAATGTGACTCTGCCGTGGGAAAATGAAGGGGTTCTGCGTCACGCCATGCCTCTTTGACAGCCGTGCAGGTTAGAATACAGTGGCGATAACGTATTCTACTCTCACAAGTTCTGGTTCCTGAATGAAGTTTTCTGCAAAGCGACCGTTGCTGGCTGACACGCATTTTTCCAGTATGCACCGCTGGCTTGAGATGGAAGGAGAGGCGGAACGCGAGAGGCTGGCACAGCGACGGAAGGCGCAATCCTCGGATACCGCAGAACGCACGGGCGAAACTCTGCTGGATCTGGTGATTCGGACACATACAACGGGTCTTGGCGGGCGATATTTGATTACGCTTGCCAAACGACGTTCGCCGGATCGGTTGCCATGGAATCGATTCAAGGTCGGCAGCCCGATTCTGTTGTCAGACAATCGTGACGAAGACGCGGAATCCCTGCAGGGCGTTGTGAGCGCTCGTCGCGTTGATTCCCTGGAAGTCGCCGTCGATGACTGGCCGTCGAGCGATCGGTTTCGACTGGACCTATCCCCGGATGAAGTCACGCGCAAACGCCAGGCCGCCGCATTGCAGGGTGCTGCAAAAGCCACGGGGCGTCACGCACAGCTTCGAGATCTGTTGCTGGGTACACGCGAACCGACGTTTCACCGCACCATGAAGCCCCCGACGGACATCTCACAGCGGCTCAACCCGTCACAGCACGATGCCATCCGACATGCACTTTCGTCCAACGATCTGGCAGTTATTCATGGACCTCCGGGTACTGGAAAGACCACGACCGTCGTGGAAGTCATTCGACTGCTTGTCGCGCGCGGTCAGCGTGTGCTGGCGTGTGCTCCGAGCAATACGGCGGTGGACAATCTGCTGGAACGCCTGCTCGCGATCGGTGAACCGGCCGTGCGGCTGGGGCATCCAGCGCGCGTTTCCGAAGATCTGCGACAACATTCGCTGGACGCTCTGGTAGGACGGCATGAAGCCATGATGGTCGTGCATCAGATGATGCGGGAAGCGGAACAGATTGAACGGAAGGCGGCTAAGTACACTCGTGGCCGACCGGCTCCGGGCCAGCGAGGCCAGCAGCGTCAGGAAGCACGCGAACTCAAACGCCATGCACGGATTCTTGAGAAGCAGGCGATCGCAGATTTGCTCAAAGATGCTCGTGTCATCTGTGCGACAACGACGTTTGATGATTCGGTTCTGGATGATCTGCGATTCGATGTACTTGTGATTGATGAAGCCTGCCAGAGCGTGGAGCCCGGTTGTTGGGTTCCACTTCGTCGTGCGGATCGGCTCATTCTGGCGGGTGATCACCTGCAGTTGCCGCCGACGATTCTGTCCGATTCGGCAAAGAAGGAAGGTTATGCCGTCAGCATGATGGAACGCCTGGTCAATCACTACGGCGATCTGGTGACCCGACAGCTGACTGTGCAGTATCGGATGCATGAGTCGATCATGGGATTTTCGTCGCAGCATTTTTATGACAACACATTGATCGCCGATGAATCTGTTCGCAGACATGTGCTGTCAGATCTGCCAAGGATCCAGCATGACCTTGTCTCCGACGATCCGGTCACATTCATCGATACGGCAGGCACGGGATGGCAGGAAGAACTGGAGCCGGAGGGTTTGAGTAAACGAAATCCGGAGGAAGGTCGTTTGGTTCTGAAACAGGTCTATGCGCTGTGTGAAGCAGGCCTTGCTCCATCCGACATTGCGGTGATCGCTCCGTATGCCGCGCAAGTGCGGTGGTTGCGGGAAAACGCGATCTATGATCAATTGGAGATTGATACGGTCGATGGGTTTCAGGGCCGCGAAAAGGAAGCTGTCGTTATCTCACTGGTCCGTTCAAATACGACCGGTGAAATCGGCTTTCTGTCGGACGCCAGAAGGATGAACGTTGCTCTGACGCGGGCGAAGCGAAAAATGATCATCGTCGGCGACAGTGCAACCCTCGCATCCGACAAGTTTTTCCAGTCGCTGCTGGCCTGGATCGAAGAAACCGGCAGCTACCGCACGGCGTGGGAATTTGTGGACTGACAGCCAGCTCAGTTCAGAACGGAGCAGATTCATCAGCGGGACCGAAGTCTGTTTCTTCATCCGGGGCTGCGGCTGCTCCTTCGCCCGCTTTCAGCAATTCATAATCCGTTGCTTCTGCGCTGAGGAAGAACTTCACTTCGCTCTGTTCATCACGTTGCCATTTGCGGCCGGTCAGCCGATAGGTGACTTTAATGGTGTCGCCCACGCTCAGATTGTCCACCATGTCGCAGCTGTCGGCGATGAACTCCAGCGGCAGGTAGTTTGTGAACCGTCCAGTCACCTGTTCCAGCACGACCGTGCGTTTGCGAAACCCCTTCTGGCCGAAATTTTTCGTCGGTTCGATCAGATGAACCTGCCCCGTGACAGTTGCTTCACTCATGGTTGTGTCTTTCCACTTGATCTCTGGGCTGGTGCAACGGACGGCTCACAGCATGCGCAATCCAACGTCGTGCTGCGACCGGACTATTTCACGTCTGTTTTTTCTGTCTTTGCCTTTGCGTCCGCTGGCGCATCGTCTTTCACAATACTTGCCTTCTTGATGAAATCGAGCTTCGGGAAGTTCTTGTTCAGATATGCGTTACCACTTTCCTGAACAAGACCCTGATCCGGCTGTTCGCCATATTGAGCGTTGATCGCATCGACGACGTCCATACCGTCCACGACCTGTCCGAACGGCGCAAAACCTTTGCTGTCGAGAAACGAGTTGTCCTTGAAGTTAATAAACAGCTGGCTCGTGCGGGAGTTCTTCTGGCCACTCATGGCATACGTGATGAATCCACGTTGATTCGACTGAGTCACACGGTCATCTTTGATATTGGCTTTGACCCAGTTCTTCTGGACTTCCGGATCACCGTTGATGCCCCACTGCACCATGAAATCCGGCACGACACGGAAGAATCGACAATCGTCATAGAATTTACTTTCCACCAGCTTGTGAAACCGATCGGCACCATTCGGTGACCACTCACGGTGCACTTCGACGGTGAAATTGCCTTTCGACGTTTCGAACAACACTTGATAGGTCTCCGGAGCCTGATCCGCTGCGGCGGCTTCATCAGCCATCAACCTGATTCCGGACGACAGTGCGACACTCAACAGCAACAACAAACGAGCAACAGTCTTCACAAAAACCTCCATTGTTTAAAGTCAAAAAGCGAACGTGCGAAGTCTAGCGTTTAACGATGCAATGTATACGCAGGATGCCAACCTGGTGCACAGAATTTTCTCGGGGGGAAACCTGAGTGAGCCGCAAGGCGCTAGCCGCGGGTGTGTGTCTGCCGTGTTTTCAGTCGGACACCGGCGGCTAGCGCCTTGCCGCTCACAAAACCAGCGGTAATCAGACAGACTCCTACGACTGCGGCGCACAATCGACCAGGCGAAAGGCGGCACGGAGGACTCCGCCTGCGGATTCGATACGGATCAGGCGAATCCTCGGTGATCCAGGCAGCGAAATCGGTAAATCGAAATCTTTGGGCAGAGTGGCGGCAGGTACTTGTTTCATCAGCGACTGTGTCGCGTCCTTCACGACCGACATCCACGCTGTGCCGGATTCAACAGTTGTCACCTGAGTTTCATCAGTGCCAGGTTCAAGAGCCAAATCCACAGGCTCGGAACTGTCATTCGGTTCAAATGTCATGTCCGATGGAATCCGAAGTTCGGGACTCAGAAATTGCGGTTCAGGCTGTTGCGCGTCTGCAATCGGGACAGAATCTTCAGCATCGCCGACATCGACCTGATGCAGTGCCACGGCCCATTCATCGTCAGAGACACCCCGACCCCGCATACGCCATGTCGTCTTCATCCAGCCGCCTGGTGCTGCGTCTTTCGGGAGAATCTGAAATGACGTTTCGATACACACATCGCCACGATCAAAGCGAATTGCAATCGGCTGTACGTCTGCAAGCTGAATGGAAAACGCCGTCGGTTCTGCTGACGCATTGCGTTCAATTTCCTGAAACAAAAGCATTAGAGATGCCAGCGTCCATTTCTCGTCTCCCGTCCTGTTCCAGACCTTTGAGGCTTTTTCCACCTGAGTATCGGTCAGCACCAGCCCGCCGGGCACATACCGTTCCAGCAAGGCAGTTGCGACAGAATCGGAGATTGTGAACGCGAACTCTTCGCCGCTTGCAAGTTGCGGTACATTGACCGACAGCGAATTGAATAATCCATTTTCCGCAACGCGTGGGCTTTCCGGAATCGCAGCAATGAAGAACGATGTTTCCGATGACCTTGCAACCCAACTCAGTCGTGAAGTCCTGAGAGTCGATTCGACCTGCTCCTGAAGACCGGTCAGTTGCCGCCCCAGTTGAGCGAACTCTTCATCGACGATGCGATCGACCTTCGGCAGCACAGTGCGAGTCACGTCTTCCGCGACAGCCTGATTGATCTCAGCCTGCCGACGTGTCACCTGTTCCCATGCCACGCGATCCGACAGTGGGCGCAGCAGCGGCATTGCTGCCCCGACGGCGCTTACGACACGTTGCGGCGCCTGAGATGCCTGAATCGTGCCATGTCCCGGCTGTGTGAGAAAAGTCGTACCGTTGAACCAGAAGGGTTTCGTGATTTCAAAGTGGTGCTGCCCCGTGCTGTCGATCGATGCCTGCGAATTGACGCCGGTCGTGCGACTGCTGACGTCGCCGACACTCACGACGTCAAAACGCATACCCTCAGCATCTGGAAGTATCCTCAGCCGCGTTTCGGTAGTGGCTGTCTGCTGTCCCCGAACATCACTGTTCAATATGTTTGTGGCGACGGGTTCCTGTTCAGTTCGAGTCCGCACAAGTCGTTGTGCAAGCGTGGAATTCCGGATTGCGATTCCAAACAGCGGTTCTTCGATCCGCTGCGCAGTTGCGCTCGGCAACGCCAGTAGCATGATCAACACACTGCACACCCTGGATATTTTCCTGTCACCCATGTTTTTGCCGGAAAGTTCGGGATTCGACTGCTGTCCCAGGATTTTACGCTCGGGATCGTTACCAATTGCATCGAATTATTCGCATTTGCCGACGAGATTTCTACTGCAGGGATGAATTTTGGATGATCTGCGTCGTCGCGCGATCGGGCAAACGGAAGGATAAGCCTCAGCGGCTGCGCCGCGACAACCTTTCGAACGCGAGCCGGCTGTATGGAATCCGTAAAGATTTTCGCAATTCATGGGTTTTGCGAATCTGATGCCAGGGACTCCACGTTTGTGGCGAATCACCTGACGCTTTGAATTCTGCAACGTGGGATTGCTATAGTAGAGTATAACCTTCGCTTTGCAAAAAATGCCCAGCCCGATGCTGTACACTCGAGCGAGGTCCGTTGTTTTGGGATTTTTGAGTACAGTAACCGGCGTCCAGCGGGGCGTTGATCTAATCGTGTAAGCCTGAGCCGCAGGCGACGGCGTGACCGGAAGCCGTCGCCGGCGGCTCAGGCTTAAACGAAATTGCTCACTTGGCAGACCAAGTGAACAGTGTACCAGCGTCGTCCCGCTCAGGATTTTTCTATGCGACTCATTTCTGCAACTGCTTTGCTGCAGGCAGGCATCTTCTTTTTGATGCCATCTCTGCTGGATGCGCAGATCAAAGACGAAGCCGCCGCACCGGTCGCGCCGCAGGATGGCCTTCCTGCGCGCAAACCGTTCGGACAGTTTGTCACGATTGGTGGCCAGGTGGATGATCAACTTGTCAGCCAGATCACGAATCTGACAAGGGAATTGCAGGCCAGAGCTGTTCGCGAAAAGCGGCAGGCAATTCTGGTGTTGGAGATTTCAGCGGGCTCAAGTCGACAAGGCCAGATTCATGACCTGGCAAAGGTCCTGGTCTCCCCGGACCTCAGCAATGTGCGTACGGTCGCATGGATTCCGAAGTCACTCGACGGAAATCATGTCATCCTCGCTTTGGCGTGTCACGACATTTTCATGCACCCGACGGCAGCTCTGGGGGACATCGGTCGCGGCACAGCACTTTCAAACGTGGAACAGGATTTCGTGCTGGACATCATCGACCGTGGCCGCAACCTCCGCATGTCGCGTGCCATTGCGAAAGCCATGATGGACCCCGCAGGTGCGGTCATGCGTGTGTCTCTGGAAGATCGCGAAGGCAAGACGCGCCAACAGTTCCTGACGGCGACGGAACTTCGAGAGTTGCAGAATCAGGAGGTCGTCATCTCACAGACTGACACTGTCAAAGATCCTGGTCAACCCGGATTGTTCACTGGCCGTGAGGCCGCAAGTTCGGGTTTTCTGGTCGCCGCAACACCCGCCAATCGTAATGAAGTCGTCGCAACGCTCAATCTACCGCTGGAAGCCATGCGGGAATCAGGGAGCAGCGATGCAAAAGTTATGGCCCGTGTCATCGCGATCAACAATGTGATTGACAAACTGCTCGCAGATTTTGTCCAACGTGAAACTCAGCACGCAATCGCCAGCGGCGCCAATTTGATCATCTACGATATTGACTCTCCCAGTGGAGACAAAGACTACTCGCAACACATGGCCACACTCATTGCTGAACTTGATCCCGCGAAAGTCACGACGGTGGCATGGGTCCGCAAAGAAGCCACTCAGGCGGGTGCCCTGGTGGCGATCAGTTGCGATCGCATCTTTCTGGCCGATCACGCAACCATCGGCAACATCGATTTAAAAGCCATGCGGGTGAACCGCGGGCATCAGCTTGCACCTGCGGGTGAAATGGCTCCGGAAGACCTGCAGAAACTGCTGCCGCTGACTGACTCGATCGCCAGC
>CAZFDW010000076.1:0-17582 GCA_964517865.1 uncultured Chitinophaga sp. | reverse complement strand
CAAGATGACGCATCAGGGCATCGTTTGCAACATCCGACACTTCGACTCGGAAATCCAGATCGCCTATCTGAACAATCATAAGGGCATCCGTAAAGTGCGTATCAAGACGCCGGCTGACGAAGGTGGCCCGGTTGACAAGTATGTCTACGCAAACGGCAAAGCGATCCTGGTGCTGGCAGAAGGACGTCTGGTGAATCTTGGCTGTGCGACGGGGCATCCGTCATTCGTAATGAGCAACAGCTTTACGAATCAGGTCATGGCGCAGTTGGCACTCTGGGATGATTCCAGCGACTACGAAGTCGGCGTGCATCTGCTACCGAAAGAATTGGACGAAGAAGTAGCCCGCCTGCATCTGGGCAAACTCGGTGCGAAGCTGGAAACGCTCACCGCCGAACAAGCCGCCTACATCAATGTTCCGATCAGCGGCCCGTACAAGCCGGAACACTACCGGTACTAGACCCTGAACAAGTGACCTTCGGAGTGCGGTGACTAGTCACCGCTTTCTTTTTCAGGTAATTTGGCTCTGGGAAAGACGATATGTTTGAAATTCAGCCCTCGGCAACCTCAAATTGCCGGGGGCTTTTCTTGTTGCAGGTGCGAACGTCATATTGACGGCAACGAAACAGCAGCCGCTCGCTTATTTCCTGGCGAACCGATAACCGACGCCGCGGACGGTCTCGATCAGGTCGGTGGTGTCTCCCAGTTTTTTGCGGAGTGCGCGGACGTGGACATCGATCGTGCGTTCAAGCGAATTTGCGTCCTCACCACGTGACGTTTCCATCAACTCATTGCGGGAAAATGGACGTCCGGGCTGAGACATCATCGTCCACAGCATCCGAAACTCGGTCGGCGTCAGATCCAGGTCCAATCCGTTGTGCCTGACCACATGGTTGGTGCGATCGATTTCAATCCCATGCAGTTCGAGCACATTTTTCGCACCCTCAACTGCGTCCGATCGTCGCAGCAGTGCCTTGATGCGATGAATGAGCGGCTGGACTCGAAATGGCTTGGTGACATAATCGTCCGCCCCCATATTGAAGCCGACGATTTCATCTGTCTCCGCGCTGCGGGCAGTGAGCATCATGACGGGAACGGCTTTGGTGCGTGCGTCGGATTTCAGCAGCCGGCAGATCTGCAGTCCGTCAATTCCCGGCAGCATCAGATCCAGCAGGCAGAGGTCCGGAACCAGTGTCTGAGCTTTCAACAATCCATCGCGACCGTCGCGCTCCCAATGGACGATGAATCCTTCTTTCTGCAGGTTGTAGACGATCACGTCAGCAATCGACTGTTCGTCTTCAATCACAAGAATGTTGGGTTGCATACCGCTGGAGTTACCTTTCAGAAATTCAACGATGCAGTCGAGGATGCCGGATAATCGCAGCCTCAACCAGATACACGACATCTTCTGCGATGTTCGTGGCATGGTCGGCGACTCGTTCCACATGTCGAATCACCGAGAACAAATGCAGACTGGGTTCTATAAGTTCGGGTCGCTGCTTCATCACCGTGACCACTTCTGCGATCAATTCACGGTTCAATTTGTCCACCAACTCGTCCCGTTGGCAGACCACACGCGCTGCAGCGGAATTCTCTTCGACAAACGCATCGATACTGTCATGCAACATGCTGAGCGCCTCTTCGGCCATCTCTCCAAGCCGATCCGGCAGTGGAAACGAAGCATGCTCCGCAATTCCCGCTGATCTTTCGGAAATGCTGACTGCAAGGTCCGCCACGCGCTCCAATTCCGCCGCAATTCTCATCACCACCGCGACGCGGCGAAGGTCATTCGCAACCGGATGATAAAGTGCCAGTATCTTCAGACACTCTTCTTCGATCCGAATGTCCCATCGATCCACTTCGCCGTCGCGAATGGAAACTTCGGCAGCCAGTTCACTGCGTCGATGTTTCAGCCCATCTACTGCGTCATGAATCAGTTCTTCAACCGTTGAGCACATCGAAAGAATATCTCGATGCAGGTAGTCCATTTCGTTAACAAAGTGAGTGGTCATGTGCTGCCGATCCTGAATGACTCTACGCACTCCCAGCGATTCCATCGCCGGTCGCCGCGATTGTGAAGAAGAATGATGAATGAATTGTTAAGAATGAAGGAGAGTTTTTCGACAATTTGCTGTCCAGGTGAATTATTAAGACGTCACACAGCAATCGCCTCAACCAAATCGCCCTGTAATATAGTCCTGCGTGGCCTTTCGTGAAGGACTGGTGAAGATCCTGGATGTCGATCCGGTTTCTTCAAGAATCCCTTTATAGAAGAAGGCTGTCTGGTGACTGACGCGGGATGCCTGTTGCATGTTATGAGTCACGATCACGATCGTGTAGTTGGCACACAGTTCGCCGATCAGGTTCTCGATGCGGTCAGTGCTGGCCGGGTCGAGCGCGGACGCTGGTTCATCCATAAGAATGATGTGAGGATTTGTTGCCAAAGTTCGAGCGATACAGAGTCGCTGCTGCTGACCGCCGGACAAGGCCATCGCAGAGGTCGTCATACGATCTTTCACTTCGTCCCACAATGCCGCTTTTTTCAGGCACGACTCCACCAGATCTGCAAGCACGGATCGGTTTTTCTCGCCGGCCACGCGCGGCCCGTACGCGACGTTGTCAAAGATCGATTTTGGAAACGGCGTCGATTTTTGAAACACCATTCCGACATGTTTCCGCAACAGGACGACATCCACGGCGGGGGCCATGATATTCTGCCCTTCGACCAGAATCTCGCCAGTACAACGGGCTCCTTCGATCAGGTCGTTCATGCGGTTCAGCGTTCGCAGAAACGTACTCTTTCCACAGCCCGATGGCCCGATCAATGCCGTGACGGATCGTTCCGGAACCGTCAGCGAAACATCAAACAGCACCTGATGTTCGCCGTAATAGAAATCTACGTTTCTGGCCTCGATCGCCGCTGGATGGGCTGACATATCGAGGTCCCGATCGACACCCGCGACCGACGGCGGCACTGAGCTGGAAGTAATAGCGGCCATGTTACATAAGTCCCGGAATTCTCAGGTGTTTCATGCGACGCAAGTCTGAACGGCGTTTACCATTTTAGTCGCCTGCTGGCATAGTGACGCACGATCATTGCCACCGAATTGATCGTCAACAATACGATCAACAGAACCACAATGCCGGACGCTGCCACCGCAGTAAATCGCGAATCCGGCTGCTTTGACCAGTCATAAATCTCAATTGGCATCGCCGTAAACTGATCGAGCGGCGCGTGCAGAACCTGCGCTGGGCGAGTCAGCAACTTCATTGGAGAATCTATGCTTCCGGGGCACATCGACGTATACGTTAACGCTCCAAGCATGATCAAAGGAGCGGCCTCACCGATCGCTCGGGATGTTGACAAAATCACACCCGTGGAAATCCCGGGTAAGGCTGCAGGAATGACCTGTCGCCAGATTGTCTGCCAGCGGGTTGCCCCCAGCGCGAGTGAGGCAATCCGGATGGAACTCGGCACTGACCGCAGGGCCTCCTGTGATGCAGCGATCACCGTAGGAAGAATGACCAGCGTCAGCGTGAGAGCTCCGACAAGAATGTTGTCTTCATAGATCGGCAATTTCAGTAATCGTACTTTGAAAAGTCCGAGCACTGAAATCAAATGGTTTCCGTCGAACCAGATGCTGAGCGTTGCTGCGGACGAACGGAAGACCGTATACCCCAGAATCCCGTAGACGATCGAAGGCACACCTGCCAGATTTGCAAGATTCACTCTGATGATTCGAACAACGAAATTGTCCTTCGCGATTTCTTCCAGATAGACGGCCGAACCGACTCCGACCGGGACGGAAAACAAAGAAGTAAACAGGATCAACCAGAACGAGCCCCAAAGACCAGCGAGCATCCCCGCCCTGGTGGGATTCGTGGAGTTTGTATTGGTTACGAAGTTCGGAGAAAGTCGGCCGATGCTGCTGTAGATAATGGCTACAAGCAACACAACCAACACGGCCAATGCCATATAAGTCGCCACGCGGCAGGTTCCTGCAAAGACCCGCGACAACAGCAAACGACGGCGAATACGTCCATCCGCGCCGGAGATAAAACTGATCGCTGGCTTTGCTGCAGAGTTCGGGAGACTCACTGATACACCTCCCGGTAGCGTCGCAAAATCCAACCGGAAATCAGGTTGATCGTGAGTGTGATCACAAACAATGCGATGCCGATCGCATAGATGCTCATACGGCTGATCGAGTCCGCAGCGCTGTCGCCAGTGCTGGCGTGAACCATGAACGACGTCATGGTTTGAGCGCCGCGAAGTGGATTCAAAGTCGCAATCGGCTGCATTCCCCCGCCAATTACGACCGCCATTGTTTCTCCGATCGCTCGCGAGAACGCCAACAGAAATGCAGCGAGAATACCGGACAGGGCTGCGGGCACCACGACGCGCACGGACACATCGAAACGGGTGCTTCCAAGAGCATATGCGGCCTCACGCAGGCTGCGAGGAACCGCTCGGATGACATCTTCACTGAGCGATGCAATCAGTGGCGTCACCATGATCCCCACAACAATACCCGCACTCAGCGAGTTAAACGCTCCGAGCTCAAGTCCAAACACGCCCAGTACGGGCTTAAGAATCCAGGGAGTCACAAACTTCAGGGCAAAGAAACCGTAAATCACGGATGGGATACCGGCCAGAACTTCCAGAATCGGCTTCAGAAATTCACGTTCGCGGGGAGTGGCATATTCACTCATGTAAATCGCTGCGCCAAGCCCTGTGGGGACGCTGACCGCCGATGCGATCAGGGCAACCATGAACGTGCCGGACAACAGCGGAATCACTCCGAATCGTCCTTCAGGTCCATCGACAGGTTTCCAGTGCGTCCCCGTGAGAAACTGCCAGAGGGAGACCTGTTCAAAGAACGCCTTCTTCTCCCCGGGTGCGTACACAGCATTTCCAAGAAGCACCATGATGATGGCGGCCGTCGTCAACACAGACAGCGCGGCACACAGGAACAGGACAGCCTGAATGAGTTTCTCGTGACGACGAGAAACTCGCTGACTTGCCCAGGCTGGTGTTTTGGATTTTGTCATAAAGTGCTGGCACAGAACTATTTTGGGATCGCCGCCTCAAACGCATCGCGGCTGGCCTTAATCTCCGCGTCCGACGGATCCACGTAGCCGACTTTACTCACCTGAGCCAGACCGTCGTTCAGGTAAAACCCAACAAAGTCCTGGACTTCCTGGCGAGCCAGTGATGACTTTTTCACGTAGATGAACAAGGGGCGTGACAGCGGCTTGTATTCCCCGGATTTGACAGCCTCCGGCGTCGGAGCAACCCCCGCCGTTACGTCATCAGTCGGAGAAATTTTGAGTGCCTTTACTTTGTCCTTGTTGGAAAAGTAGTACGCACAACCAAAGAAGCCCATGCCGCCCTTTTCTCCGGAAACACCGGTGATCGTCACATTGTCGTCAGCACTTGGGCTGTAGTTTTCAGTGATGGAGTCTTCTTTGCCGTTTATCGCCTCCGTGAAGTAGTCAAATGTGCCGGATTCCTCACCTGCGCCAAACAGCACGAGCGGCACGTCCGGCCAGCCAGGATCAACATCTTTCCATGACTTCACTGTGCTGCCAGGTTCCCAGATTTTCTTCAGCTGAGCGACTGTAATCGTATCAACCCAGTCATTTTTCGGATTCACGCAAACCGTCAGACCGTCCAGCGCCACCAGCAGCTCCAGAACTTCCACGCCGTTCTTTTCGCAATCTGCCTTCTCTGAGTCCTTGATCGCACGTGATGCATTCGCGATGTCGATCCGACCGGCGATCATTTCCTTGAAGCCGGTTCCCGTCCCAGTCACCTTCAGAGCAATCTTCACATCGCTGAATTTGCTTTCGAATTCTTCTGCCACAGCTGCCGTGATCACTTTGACTGTGCTGGAACCATCTACCTGGATACGGGTTGGTTCGCCAGTTGTCGCAGCCGGAGTTCCCGATCCGCCTCCGGCAGGCCCCGCCTCCTCAAAACTACATCCCTGCATTCCTGTTGAAAGCAGCCCGATGCTCAAAAGCATCATCAATCGTCGCCCAGAAGTCATCGTCAAACGCCCCTTTTTTGGTCTGATGTATTGTCCATTCGACAGCATTCAAAAACTGCCTGCCCTCAATTGGACGGGGAGATTGTTAAGATGCGATGAAGTTTGTTCCTGAAACAGCAGTTTTTGCCAGGCTGATTGTTAAGATTCTCAAAACTGCACGCGAAACTCGCTTCCACGCCCCAGACTGCTCTTAACAGAAACCGTCGCCCCTAACGCCTGGCACAAGTGTTTCACGATCGCCAAGCCAAGGCCAGTGCCGCCGCGTTCCCGGGAACGGTCTCGATCGACCCGGTAGAATCGCTCAAAAATCCGCCCCAGAAATTCTTCAGGGATTCCAGCACCGTCGTCCCGCACGAGGATCGAGGGCGAAGATTGGTCGGCGATCAACTCCACAGTGACAGAACCACCAGCATTTGTATGCTTCAGAGCATTATCGACAAGGTTGCTGATGATCGTCTGCAGCGCCTGATCATCGGCAATGACCGTCATTTCGTCAGCTCCCTTCAGGAACAACTGCACGGACTTTGAATCAGCGATCGTGCGAAACCCGCGGAGCACATCGTCTGCGATCGTCACCGCATCGACCGGTTCGATGTGCAGCAGTTGTTGCCCCGATTCGACTCGCGCCAGTTGCAGCATTCCCAGAATCAACTGCAGCAGTCGTTCGGATTGTTCCTCAATCTGCTTCAAAAAGCGTTCCGCCGCAGCCGGATCTGAAAGGGCTCCGCCGAGCAGCGTGTCTGTACATGCCTGAATTACCGTCAATGGTGTCTTCAATTCGTGCGACACGCCACTCACAAAATCCCGCCGCATCGCTTCCAACTGCCGCATTTCCGATACGTCGCGCACAACCGCTACCGCACCGGCATGAGGTCCCTTCAGGATCGGAATCACGACCAGAACCAAATGAGCGTGCTCGCGGGATTTGCGAAACTCCAGTGTCTCTATCTTCTTCGACCTCAAAGCATCCTGAACGGTGTCGAGGAACGCCGGTACTCGGACCGCTTCATACAACCGATGGCCAATGCCAATGACTTTACTGATCCCCAGCAGACGACGTGCACCGGTGTTCAGGAATACAATCCGCTGCTCACGATCGATCGCGACAACGCCTTCAACCATCGAATCCAGGACGGCGGACAACAAGTCAGACGACGAACGTGCCTCTCGCTCCGCCAGTTCCAGCTTCCCCATGCGCTCTTCGCTTTCCTCTTCCAGTCGATGCAACGACGTCGCGACCTTTCCCAGTTCATCGTGTCGATCCGAAATCGACAGCAGCATGTCTTCCCGCTGAGTTTTCTCGATCGACTGGTCCAGATTCAACGACATCGCCTGCAACGGCTGGACAATTCCAGCAGCGACAAAGGCAACACAGAGAATACCGATGATCCAGGTGAAAATCGCAGCACGCGTGGCGGCGGACTTAACTGAAGCGTAATGTCCATGCAACGCTTCCGGCTCGATGACCATCAGGAGCACCTGAAGGTCAGCTTTGTCGAGCGAAGCGTCGAGCCCGAACGCCAGTACTTCGGGATCATCGCTGTGAATACGAATTCGACGCATCGATGCCCCCGATCGAACCGCTGACTGGACGACCGACTGCAGCGTGATCTCGGCCGGGAGTTCTAAATCGGAAATGGTGAGAGATCGACAATCTTTATCCAGCAGCCACAATCGCTGCCCATCTCGCTGCAGCGTTTGCCGCCATGATGCCAGAACAAACTCTGGATCTTTGCCAACGGACAGTTCGTCTCGAATCATTCGCAGTCGGTGCTGAACTTCCAGAGCCTGCTGAGCCGCAGCTTTCGTCGATTGCCCGGCATTTAAAGCCACTAGAAGTCCCACCAGGGCAAGCAGCGACAGTACGGCGTAAAGCCCCACAATCTTCCAGAAAAGCTGCGCCCAGATCCATTTCACACAACACCATTCATAACCAAAACTGCCATTTCGATTGTTCGTCTCGCCGTCGCCAATGACTCGCGGAACGGCCAGCAGCATCTTACCAACCCCAGCTCAACTTTCCGTGCCCCCCCCACCGCAGACTCTCAGAAGTTAACAATCCCTCCTGCAAACTTTCCTGCAACCGATCTTCAAAATCCAGTGTGCAGAATTATGGACAATTCAAAATCATGAGACGCAATTGACAGCACCTACAATTGCCCCAATCTCCCATTTGCCTTAATTTATTTGACGAATCTCCGACGCGACCTATGTTTCGTCAACTGTCGCAGACTGCGAAACACATGGCATTGCTGGTGAGGCCTTCGCAGCGTTTTTGGCAGTAAAACGATTGAAAAACAACAGCGCGGTGAGGAAAGCTGGAAGCTTTGAGGGGACCTTGCCGCGCTGTTTTTCCATGCGCGCTGTCGAGTTAAAATGGGCTGTGTTGGGCGACTTTTTCGATTTTTCCATCGATTCCGACTTTGCCGATGGTCGATAGCTGGCATACAGAAGCCCCACGCCATCGATAATTCGGGACAGCCAAGCGACGATCGCCGCAATTAGACGGAAGCAGGTCAAGGATGAACAGCGAATCTCCATTTCGAATCTCCAGTACGGTCCTGACGGTCGCCTGCATTTTGAGTGGCCTTACAGCGGCGCCGTATCTGATGTCGCAATTGACACCGCATCCCAATGTCGTTGATCAAATCACAGTCGCTGCAAACGCCCTGCAGGTCAACCTTGCGGAGTTCCAGACAAACGGCGGCCACAGCGTCGCTCAGATTCCTTTGCAAGGAGTGACATCGCGCGCCCCGCACTTTAATACCCCGGCGAAGGCCTCGGAATCTGCCACACTCCTGAGAATTCCGACTGTAGCCGAGCAAACCGGCAGCAAAAACAAAGTGATGACAGCGCGTCGAGAATTCATTCAGACGACATCTGTAGAACGCAGCGTGTCTCCATCGGAATCAGACGGGCATTCGGTTCCGCACTTCTATGCACCAGTCACCGTTCATCCCGTGACTGTGAACATCGACAACGCCGGGATCATTCGGGAAATCTCGCGTGTCCACCAACGACTGGATTCGCTCTGTGCCGAAGCAAAGTCGAATGCTCAGTCCGAAGCACCTTAGGACCGGCGCAGAAATAACTGTGTCTTCCGGACGTGGACCACGTTTTTAACGTGCTCGGCACGATGGAATCGTGCCCCACTTATTTCTGTCTCAGTTCTTAGTCTGCAATACTGGCGGTTCCAGGCTCACTGCGGGCGAAGGATATGGCCATGTGACGAACACTTCTCGCCTGAAGTATCAGCCGTTTCCGTTTAACCCGAGCGGAAAGCGACGACATGCAACCCTGGTCTGAGCTGACCTGATCGCATCAGCGGATCGGGCTGGCGGGACCGCCGATGCGGAAACGGCACAGGAAAATTCCGAAGACGTACAACAGCAGCAGCGGCACCATCATCAGCATCATGCTCCACGGATCCGGCGATGTTGTGAGGATCATGGACGCAATAGCAATGACCAAAAATGCGATGCGCCAGTTTTTTTTGTAAGTATCCACCGTACAAATACCGATGCGTTCCAGGAATACCATCACCATCGGAAGCTGGAAGCTCACGCCGAACATGAGCGGCATTAACATGGCCATGCTGATGTATTCCGACAGTCTCGGGGTAAAGCCAATCCCGAGCCAGCGATTGAAGCCGATCAGGAAATCGAGCATCAGTGGAAACGCATAAAAGTACCCCGCCAGCGCCCCCAGCAGGAACAGGACGATGCTCATCGGCAAATACACATGCACGTACTTGCGTTCGTGAGGATAAAGTCCGGCCGCGATAAACAGCCACAACTGATAAAAGACCCATGGGGACGCAAGCAGCAGACCGGCGAAGAAGCAGACCTTCATGTACGACATGAAACCCTCTTCCATTTTCAACGTCGTGACCTTGTTTGTGTCATCGACGACCTTTCGCAGCTGCGCAAACTCCGGTGCCGAAATGAGCAGTGACACCGGATCGTCAGCACCGCCATCGGAAGGAGCAGTCTGTCCTATGGCTCTCAATAATTCGGATTTCTGAACCACAACACGCAACTGGTCAGGACGCAGCCCATTCGGATCTTCCAGGATTGTTTCTTTTGGCGGCGTCTCTTTGGCAGAAAACAGACTCTTCAGGTACGAATAGAAGCTCTCTTTCGGCACATCGATCGTGATGTCCTTGTCCTTGATGCCGCTCGCCTTCATGGCATTTTCCACGGGAGTTCGCAGCCAGTAGAAGATACGATCCCCGAAAAACAGAGTGATCGAAACGGCGATAAAGATTCCCAGCACCGCGCGAAAGACATGCACGCGGAGCACTTCCAGGTGTTCGCCGAAGGTCATCGTGGTATCGTCAAACAGATCTCGCGATCGTGCCATTTGCTGTTCTCATTACTTCGGAAATTGGCCGACAGAATTCGATTCACGGACTGAGCACTGGCTCGTTCCGGACGAAGCCAGGCATGGAAATCCCATACGGAATCGTCAAAAACTACGTCTGCGTCAGCGTGCGGAATCGTTGCAGCAAATCTTTTGTGACCGGTCCCGGTGTGCCTGCACCGATCTTTCGTCCGTCAAGACTGATGACAGCAATGACTTCCGCTGCCGTGCCCGTCAGGAAACACTCGTCGGCTGTGAAAATGTCATGTCGCGTGAGAACACACTCCTGCACAATCACACCCGCGTCAACGGCCAGTTTCATCACAGCATTTCGCGTGATGCCTTCCAGAATTCCCGAATCGCGTTGCGGTGTCTTCAGCACACCGTGCTTGACGATAAAGATGTTGTCGCCTGTGCATTCGGCGACTTCGCCGTTGTGGTTGAGCATTAGCGCTTCGACTGTTCCGGCATCCGTGCCTTCAATCTTGGCCATGATGTTGTTGAGATAATTGAGTGACTTGATTCGCGGACTGAGTGCGCCAGGATGGTTGCGAATGGTGGCCGCCGTGACCAGCTTCATCCCGGTGTCATACAGCTCTGCCGGATACAGCGAAATGGTGTCAGCGATGATGATCACCTGCGGATTGCTGGTGCGACGAATATCCAGTCCCAGTGAACCGGATCCGCGCGTGACCATAAGGCGTACATATCCATCCATGATGTCATTTGCTTTAACCGTGTCTTCGACGGCTTTGATCATCTCTGCATGAGTCATCGGGATTTCAAGTCGGATGGCAAGCGCACTTTCGTAGAGTCGGTCGATATGCTCGCGATGCAGAAAGACGCGACCTCCGTAGACTCGAATGCCCTCAAAGATGCCGTCGCCGTACAGAAGTCCATGATCGAAAACACTGACAGTTGCCTGCTCGACCGGAACCAGTTTTCCGGCGACATAAACTTTGCGAGACATGAAAAACGCCCGTAGCTGAATGGTTTGTTGAATTGAAAGCGCACCGCCAGGGCAGATCGACTCATAAGTCCCCCCCCCAGAACCATGACGCGCTGTGTGGCCGATTCCTCATCGTGAGTTTGCGGATTTTGATGGATCCGCCACGACTGTGATGCACGCCACAGCCAATTCCCAAGTGTAGCGAGAATTCCGAACAGTTGAGAGTCTGACGGAGCGGCGATTCTCTGCAGCGGACTCAATCGACTCTCCAAAACTGCCGCGAGTTCACCGGACTTGCCTGTTTTTGCAATTCCGGGGGATGAAGAACGCGGCAAAGCCGGGAAAACCCGGCTTGAGGCGATTTTCCCGATGGCGGTACAGTCCCCTTTGCCCGGGCCTCCTCAATGACGTGGACTTGACATGACTCCCCGTGAGCGGCCCGCCGACAGTGGCCTGTTGGCCTAATGAATTTTGGGGCTCATGGTCATACCAACCCGAAGCGCCAGCGAGGAATTCAGCCGTTTCTGCCTCGCTGGCGCTTTGGGTTGGTATGAAATCAACAGGCCGCTATTCCAGACAGGAGCGAAACTATGATTATTCCCGCAACGACACGGATGTCGCGGATACGCTGGACTTTGATGGCTGCCATGCTGCTTTCCTGCGGTTCATCCATTGCGTTGGTGATGCTTGGTTGTCAGCAGGTTCCGCTGACGAATCGCAAACAAGTGCTGCTGACATCGGAAGAAAAAGAAAACGCAATGGGGCTGACGGCGTATCAGGAAGTGCTGAAGTCTGAACCAATCACGAGGAATGAAAAGGCCACGGAAATCGTGAAGCGAATCGGTCAGCGTATTGCAGAAGTGGCCGATCGTCCGGACTTCAAGTGGGAATTCAATGTCATCGAATCGCCGACTCAGAACGCATTTTGCCTGCCTGGCGGCAAGGTCGCCGTCTATACGGGAATTCTTCCTGTTTGTGAAAACGAAGCGGGACTGGCCGTTGTCATGTCGCACGAGGTCGCGCATGCCATCGCGCGACATGGAGGCGAGCGCATGACTTACCAATCGGCCCAGAATCTTGGCAAGTCGGCCGTCGGCTATGTCATGCAGAAGCAGGATGAGCAAAAACAGAAGATCGTGTTGACCGCCTACGGTGCGGCATCTGACTACGGTGTCATCCTCCCATATAGTCGCAAGCATGAAATGGAAGCCGACCAGATTGGGATCATGCTCATGGCGAAAGCTGGTTACGACCCGTCTGAAGCACCGGTGTTCTGGGAACGCTTCGCAAGTTCCAAAACCGGAAGTGCGCCGATGGAATGGATGTCGACACACCCATCCGACGCTCGTCGCTCTGCAGCATTGCGCGAACTACTGCCGCAGGCCATGAGTCTCTACGAAAAAGTCGATCAGAAAATGGGGCTCGGCGAGCCAGTGCAGTAATCGTACGACCATGCCGCACCGGCAAAACAAATAACGCCCCGACATTCGCTGTATCTTAAGAAAGTTCGTCTTCCACACTGCGGCGGAATCTGCTACTTGTTCCGCCGAAGCGCCACGTGATCTCTCCGCAGGAAGCGGAGTTGACGACCGATTTTCCCGGCGCGGGAAGGGATTCCCATGCAAAGTTCAATGTGGAAATTACTTACGGCCGCAGGCATTATTGGCATCGGAACCCTCGTGGTTCTTGAGGTCCAGAATCGACTGCCGATCGCATCTGGTGCGTCAACAGCTGCGGAGGTTGCAGATTCCACCGGAACTGTTCCTGGAACTGAAACTGATGTGACGCCGGACGCCACCGCCGATTTCGATCGTATGATGGTCGCTTCTGAATCGCCTGATGAAACGCGGTTTGCGTTGCAGGAACCGAATGCCCCCGATGATACTGGTGCCCCCGCACCACCTGCTGCTGATCAGAGTTTTGTTGGGGTGACTCCGGTAGATCGCACGGTGCTGAAGGACAGTCTGACCGACAGCGAAAATCCATTCGGCAATTCCATCGATTCGGGCAGCGATCCAGAGTCCCCACACACGTCTGCGGCAGGGGAGCCTCCAATACAAGCGGACACAGCGATTCAGCCTGCGAGTTTTTCTGTTGAGTCTGCTCCTGTCACGCTACAGAGTCCTCCTGCAGACACTCAACCCTCAAGTACGTCGGCAACAAGGTTTTTCAACGGCCGCAACAGTCAGAAAATCAATTCCTCGGCCGAGTCATCAAAGGCTGCTCCTGTCCCTGCTCCGTCTTCAGCCAGGATCGTGAATCCCGCCTCAGTTCAGGCGTTCAGTGATGGTCACACTGCCGTTGCCGACAAATCCTTATCGGATTCGGCTGTAAAAACAGCGCAGATTGATCAGGAGATCCCCGACCTCTTCATGCCGGATGCCGTTCCGGAAGTCGGACGCCCCGCAAATTCTTCGACACCTGGCGGCATTCCGGTTGCCAGCGAGCCGCTCATGGACACGCCCGGCTTTGAGGTGGATCCGCAGCCGAACCTGGATCTGACACCAGCGGCGGCGAGCCCCGATATCCCGAATGCAAAGTCAGTTCCCTCTGGGAGCATTTCGAAAAGTCCCGGTCGAACACCTGCACCTGCCGCGATGAATGAAGACTCACAGTTTTTCGAATCCGATGAAGCTGTCCCAACGCCTCCCTTGAGCAATGGTGGACCAGGGCCGGAGACTCAGCCCGAACCACCGCCGGTGTTTGAACTGGACCCTGTACCAGCACGCGATGATCCATTCACACCATCGGGATCAAACCCTGCTGGCGGGCCGCGTTCAACACCACGGAATCCGCCGGAATCCGATTTTCCCGAACCAAGTTATCCGGATCGAAGCTCTGCACCTGGCCTGAGCGAGGGTGAAATGTTCGATTCTCAATCCGACCGTCGTGGCGAGCCGGACGACTCATTAAATTTGCCCGCCATCAGCGATCGCCCGTCGCGAACGATTCCGGACCGCAGTCGCAACGATTCAGGCACAGCGGGAGACACAGCTGATCGCCGCATGTCAAAAATGATGCGTCCGCAACTGAGCATTCAGAAGCGTGCGCCGGACACAGCGACTGTCGGCGTGTCACACGAATATACGATCGTGGTTTCCAATGAAGGTGATTCGACGGCCTACGATGTGATCGTGGACGACGAGCTTGGCAACGGTGCGAAGCTTGACAACTCCAGACCAACAGCCGATTTTGATCGCGTCAGTGGTAAACTCAGTTGGACGATCGACGAACTTGCGCCACGTACCAAACAGGAAATCGTGGTCCGCATCACGCCGACAGGTGAAGGGACTCTGGACGGGATCGCCACCGTTCGATTCAAAGCTCAGGTCAAGTCGGCCACCGTCATCACGGCTCCAAAGCTGAAGCTCGAAGTCACGGGCCCGAATGAAGTGAAGGTAGGTGACGAAGTGCAGTTGCGCTATGTCATCAGCAACAACGGCTCCGGCAACGCCAGTAAAGTGATTCTGCGCAGCGTGCTGCCTCCTGGCCTGAAGCATTCTGAAGGCGGTGATCTGGAGTATGAAATTGAGAACCTTCGGGCTGGTGAAAAGGAAGAAATTGATCTGACCGTGATTGCTGCGGAACCCGGTCGAATCCGTGCCGTTTCCGAAGTAACAGCATCGGGGGTATCCGCCGACAAGGCGACGACCGACATCGAGATCGTTGGTTCCCAGTTAACCATTCAGAGACTCGGACCTGAACGCCGATTTGTCGGTCGCAGAGCAAAGTTTCAGAACATCGTCGCCAATGAAACGAATTTCGAAGCCACAAATGCGGTCGTGACCGAGGAGGTTCCTGAGGGCATGCGGTTCATCTCCGCAGACAACGGTGGCGAATACAACCCTCAGACCGGTCACATTCGCTGGGAACTTGCCAGTCTGGCTTCAGGTAAGCAGATCGTGCTGGAAGTCGAACTGGAAGCGGAATCCGCAGGACAGAGGCAGACAGTGGTCGAAGTTGTGGAGAACGCCGGATTCCGTTCGCAGGCCACAGAAAACACCGTAGTGACCGTCGCAGATTATGAAAACATGACGGCAGATATCAGTCGTCAGGACGCACCTGTCGCGATTGGCGAAACCTTCGGTTTCACGATCACGATTGAAAACCGAGGCACGGCAGTCGCTCATAATGTCGAAATGGTGATCGACGTCCCGGAAGAAATCACCGTGAAGGCGGCTGGAACACGCACCATTCCGGCTCGACGGACCGGCAATTCTGTGCGTTATGCCATTGTGGATGCGATTCAACCATCTGAAAAAATGACCTTTGAACTGAAACTTCAGGGTGAGCAAGCTGCCCAGAACGCCCTCGTCCGAGCGTCGTTGAAGTACGAGCAGATGACCGAGCCTCTGATCGTTTCTGAGTCCGTCACGATCTTCGATGACCGACCGTAACTCTCGCACAGGTGAACTCCTGAAGACTTCGGCTCATTGCGGCAGCCTCAGCGTTTGACCGCGTGCCCAGCGGGCCGCGCGAACAGCCTCCCGCTGCATGGATTCCCGCTGCATGGATTCCCGCGCGCGGGGCGTTGCCCACGCGGTTAAACGAATGTGCCATCCTCGACCACTCGCGGTTCATCCGGCAGCCCGGGCCTGCAGAGATCGGCAACTACAACCACACGGCCTCATTCCTTCATGCAGCTTCAATCCGGGCGGCGGGTTGTTTAGACTGACGGGCGACTGATTGAGTTTTTCCGTTGCTGTCCCGTGTCTGCGTACTCCATGCCCCTGATTCCCATCAACACCGACGCACCGCTGTATCACTTCCCGTATACCACGATCGGGTTGATTGTGGTGAACATCATCTGTTTTGCGGCGACCGGATTCGCGCTGAATGACAGGCTGCTGGAGCCATGGCTGTTGCAATATGGTGATGGGCTGAATCCGCTGGAATGGATTCCCGCCGCGTTTGCTCACGGGGGCGTGATGCACCTCATCGGCAACATGTTTTTTCTGTGGGGATTCGGACTGGTTGATTGCGAAAAGTGGGACCTGTTTTCGGTCCTCAGCGGCAAATACGGTCGCTTTGCAGAGGCGGATTGGGCCATTGGAGGGCATTCTCCTACCGGCAGGACTTACGGCGAACTGCCACTCCCGACCGGAACTGAAGAATCTGCCGACGGAGCATCGACAGCCAAGCGTGCCATTAAATCCTCGAACGCGATGAAACACGTCAATGCGCTGATTGACAGTGGAGATGTGCTCACTGCCGCTGAAGAATTGATGGCGATGCGACTGCCTGAAACAGACATCTGCCCCGACGAAGCTCGGATGAGAACGCTCGCCATGGGGTTGCTGCAGGCTCAGGCGTTTGACGATGCCGAAATCTGGTTGCAGGAATACATCGATCACTATCCGGATGACAATTCCTGGGCTCGCATTCGGATGGCGCAGCTGCTGCTCACACAGTTCAAGCGCCCGACTGCCGCGCTGCGGACGCTGAAAGGTCTCTCGCTGGCAGGCGTTAACGCACAAATGCAGACTTTGGCTAAGAAAATTGTGCGCACGGCGAAGGAGCAGATTCTAAGCGGTGTTCAGGATGAGGAACCAGAATGGTAGCCAGTGAAGCGGATCGACAATTAGTAGAACGCATTCGCGCTGGGGAAGCGGATGCCTGGCAGCAGTGCATCGATCTGTACGAAGGTCGTCTGCTGGCGTTCGCGCGGACGCGCTTGCAGGATCGGTCGGCGGCGGAAGACATCGTGCAGGAAACGTTTCTGGGATTCCTGAAGGCGCTGCCGAACTATGACGATCGGACGCCGATGGAGTCCTGGTTATTTTCGATTGCCGCACATAAGCTCATCGATTTTATGCGTCGATCCGGTCGTCGTCCGGTGCTGCCTTTGTTGACGTCCGAATCCAAAGACGGTGCCGCGCGGGATTTGACCGGGCCAGGACGTGCGGCCTCAAGCATGATGCGGAGCAGCGAAAAATCTAAAGCCGAATCGACAGTGATCGAATCATGTCTCAGAGATCTGATTCAGGATTTCAAGGCCAACGGAGCATGGGAACGACTATATTGTGTGGAACTGATCTTTGTCCTGGGTTGGGCGAATAAAGACGTCGCCGTGAGACTCAACACGACAGAACAGGCTGTCGCGAATCACAAGTTTTTCGTGGTAACGAAACTCAAGGATGCCGCAAAATCTGCAAAAATCCAGGATAGCATTCTGTTGGATCTCGGGCTGGAATAGAGAAAGCAGGATGGACATTCATGTC
>CAZFDW010000075.1:0-17663 GCA_964517865.1 uncultured Chitinophaga sp. | reverse complement strand
TCTGTTTTCCCACGCTGATTGACAAAAATGCTGTATGGGAAAGGCAAAGCGGCGATAAATCGCCGCACTCCAAATGACGGTCGCTTGTTTCAGGGCTGGAGCGTCCTTTGGTATACTGCACAGCATTGCAATCACTTTTTAGTCCTCAATCCCGCCTGAGCCATGATGTCATCCCGCACGGTCGTTCTTGCCAGCCGCAACAAGAAGAAGACAAAAGAAGTCAGTGAGATCCTCGCTGCGGTCGGTTTCGTGGTGATCCCGGTGACCAATTTCCCTGACGTGCCGGATGTTGACGAAGATGGCCGGACATTCGCTGAAAATGCCGCGAAGAAAGCATCTCAGGTCGCACGACAATTGAAGCAGTGGGTCATTGGCGAAGATAGTGGCTTGATGGTCGATGCCCTGAACGGGGCTCCCGGAATCTATTCTGCTCGATATAGCGGGGCAGGAGCCACAGACGAAAAGAACAATGCGAAACTGATGGCGGAGCTCGCCGGTGTTCCTGATGAAAAACGCGGTGCGGGGTACATTTGCAGTGTGGCACTTTCGAATCCTGATGGCGAAATTCGCATCGCCTGCGAAGGAACCTGTCGTGGTCGAATTCTGCATGAGGCAAATGGCGAAGGTGGGTTCGGTTACGATCCGTATTTTCTGATTCCCGAATACCATCTGACATTCGGACAACTCAGTTCCGTCGTGAAGCATCGCCTGAGTCACCGAGCGCGGGCGTTTGCGACGTTCATTCCATTGCTGTCGAATCTAAGCCTTGATTTCTGATATTTGTCGATCAACTCTTGCTTCACGGACGAGCGTTTCATGCAACTGATGATTGGCTGGTTGATTTTCCTGCTGAGCTGCATCGGCCATACCGAACTGTGGGTGATGATCGTCAATCGCTCATTCGCGTTCCCTGTCAAAGCGACCCATCTGCGGAAGTTTCGCACACTCCATGATTTAGCAATTGTCGTGTTTCCGTGGCTGCTGCTTTGGAAATGCGGCCTCGGGCGCTGCGGCCTGCTGACAGGCGGTCAGTTCTCCGACCAGACCTCGTTCTGGCGAATCACGCTGGGCATCACCATGTTGGGCACGATTTCCTGGTTCCTTGGAATCCTGCGTTGGCAGTGGAGACGTCGCTTTGAGTTCTACAAAGTGACCAGTCGCGAAATCTTCGACGTCGCTGCCATTGCTCGGCAGGGAACACTTTTAAACGATGTCCGTGGTTCCCGCTGGCATCCTTCGATTGTCTGGCCATGGAATGAGATCCTGACGCTGGAGGTCAACGTCAAGAGGATTCAGATCAACAATCCCCTGGCATCGTCGCGTCGTCCATTGCGCATTGCGCATTTTTCGGACCTGCATTTTATCGATTGTCCCGGCGCGGATTTCTATCGTTTCATGGTTGCAAAAACGGAGGAACTCAATGCTGACGCCATCGTCTTTACTGGCGATCTGATCGACAAGCCGGAATTGTTGGCCACGGCTGTGGCGATTCTTCGGCCGCTCACAAAAATCGCTCCATGCTTCTTTGTTCTGGGCAATCACGATTGGCGCTATGAATACGAACACTTTCGCTCCACGCTGGCCGCATCCGGCTGGAAATGTGTTGCTGGCTCGCATGTACGGATTTCGCTTGCCGACCGGAGTGTGCTATTCGCCGGTTCGGAATTACCCTGGATCGGTACGGCTCCGCCATCCGTGAATCACGCCGAAGTGAACCTGCGAATTCTGTTAAGTCATTCGCCCGACCAACTCCGGTTTGCTCAGAGGAGTGGCTACGACGTGATGTTGTCCGGTCACACGCATGGCGGGCAGGTCGTGATGCCGGTCATCGGTCCCATGTATGCTCCCAGCATCTACGGTGTCAGTTTCGCCGCCGGCCTGTTTCGACTGAACAAACTCACGCTGCACGTCTCACGAGGCATTGGCGCGAAGGATCCCTTGCGATGGAATTGCCGTCCGGAATTGACATGCCTGGAAATATTCTGCTAGTGGTCTGTCACCGATCATGGAAAAGTATGACAGCGAAAAGACCGGAAATCCCGGATTCGAAGGCGATGACTGGCCCATGGACTCCCTGGACTGCGGCAGCCTGCTGCCGCTTTCCCCAGCCAGCCTGCTGGCCCCGCTGGAAGGGAAAACGGGGACATTCTACTTTATTGGATGAGTACAATATCGCCTTTTTACACCATTGACCCCGACGGCACCATGACCCCGGTCTGCGGGACTAACGCCTTGTGCCGTGCGTCGTCGCAGCCGCGCGCCTCAACGGCGATTCACAACGATGTGCCCTTGCGCTTCCCAGGTGGCGTACACCTCGGCGCCAATCGTCGTGTAAATTAGGCACGGTTCCGATTCCGTCCCGGCGGGAGTGATCATGACAATGACCCGGTTACCGTCCTCCGTGCGCCCCCGCAGCAGGACTCCCGCTACTGTGCCGTCGTGGTTGAATCTCACGCTGCCGTCGGCAAACAAAACATTAGCTCCGCCTGAGTGGCTGTCCGTCGGGATCAGCATCAGAGAACCGGTGGCCATGCGGTTCGGGAACACCCGTACTTCGCTCTGGAGAAAAACGGCGTTGTAGCTGTCCCTGGGGGTGTGGACTTCAACTGTTTGCGACGCTGCCGGTATGACGATGTCCTGATAGAGCACATGTGATCCTGGATTCTGCGCGGTGGCCGGGGGTGCGCTACTACCCCAAGACAACAGCAGCGTCAGACAAAAGACCGCTTTCGGAAAATTGGTGAGTTTCATGTTCTGTTCTCTTTTGGTTAGGTGGTGTAATAACGCGGCGAAATGTACGACGCGCCTTCTGTCAGTTTGTGGAAGCGCCATCAGCCCGCGCGGTCCTGATGGGGAGTTTCATCCCGCGCCCGCCCAGAGTAATAGCGTTCGACGGCTTGGCTGGCAAGCCGGCGGGATCATGCTGGGCAGAGTCTGTAGGTTTTGATGAGAGACATGGGAGAAGAATCGCAAAAGGGGTCATTCTCAATCCTGTTCGGCACGCCCTGTGCTCCGGGATGGACCAAAAGAGCGCCATCCGCCTCGAAAGTACCACTCGCCCACGCAGACGGCCAAAAGAAAGAGACCTGACCCCTTTTAGCTCCAATCAGAGATCCTGAATGAGGGTAAACTGTCTGGTTGGCGATGTCATGTTGATTTGGACTGTGTAACCCACAGCGAGAAGCTCGTAGACGTCCATGCCTTGATCAAAGGCCAGATGGCGGCGCTGGACTGGGCCGGAATGACGCAGGGATTGGTGACTGGCTGAGATTCTGTCGCGGCCGTCGCCCGGCGGGCCGGTGTCGATGACAGTCCTGATCTCGCGACCGCCGAGTGTTTCGAGAAGGAGGGTGTCGCTTCCTTCACCGAGTTCCGCGAAGAAGTCGAACCGCGCTCGATCGACTTTGACGTTCGTACGATCGACGATTGAAAACATTTTGTGGCGGATGCTGTCGTTACCCGCTCCGGCGTCGATGCGAGCGCTCGCATTGCTGAATCCCCGGATATCGCTATCCAGCACATCGTTGCCGGCTCCGAGGTCGACGTTGAGTCGCGCACCATCGAGATCAACGACAATGAAGGCAAACATCGGCTTGACCTTGACGAGGACATCGTCGTCGCCTTCGCCAGCCGTCAGATTCAGCGAAGCCTTGGAGAATCCCTCGATCCTGATGTCCGCCAGGTCGTTGCCGGCACCGAGGTCCAGGTTGATGTCGAACAAGGTGTCGCGGTTTCTGGGGTCGACGGCCAAGCCACCGATTCGTCCTGCGTTCGCGTCAACCACGACCGAGTCGTCGCCCTCGCCAGTGACGATGAAAATGTGATGATTGATCGGATCTAGGGTCCCTTCGTACCATGGCTGCGGTTTGTGTAGAATCGTCACGTTGTCGTTGCCGCCCCCAGTGTCAACGGCCAGATTGAGGTCGCCCGCACAGCGAGTCAGAATCGACACTGTATCGTCGGCTGCTCCCGTCTTGATCGTGGCATTCATGGACGGCGCAGTATGAGCATCACCAGCCCTGCCTGAGAACGACAAGGAATTTGGAGTGACGCCGACGGAGCGAGGCCCACCCGACTCGTCAAGCACCGAAATATGCTCGAACATCATTAACACTTCACCGTCGCGCGATCCAGCGAAGCCGGCTGTCCAAATGAAACGCCACTCATACCACCCTCCCCCCGTCGCCGACTGCGGAGTCGCAGGTTCGGAAACGATGTTCAGATCCACGTTGTCAATGTTTTCCAGGCTCACGTCCACAAAACTGTCGGCCCCGACATTCACGTCGATCCGGGCCGCCGCTTCGCGGACCTTCTGAACGGCCGGGAGTAGCATTCCGATCAGGATCTTGCTCTCACCGCCAGACGTCAGATCAAGATCCGTGTTCTCAAATCCATCGGAGTTCACACTCACAATATTGCCGACGCCATCAAGGTCCAGGTTCACTCGCGCGTAACATTCCGGGGGGCACTTTTGCACGGCTGGTAGCAGCAATCCAATCACTACCCCGTTGCTGTTGCCTGTCAGATCAAGATCGAGATCTACCTGATCGTAGCCATGAGTGTTGAAGCTGACGCTGTTTCCGTCGCCCGTCAGCATGAGATTCGCGCGAGAGGTCCAGATGCCGTCGTCATTGTCCACGAGGATGCGACCCTGGTTGATTTTCACCGTGTTCCCGCCACCCACGGCGTCTATACGGTAGTAAATGTCGAAAAAATCTCCTTCGGTGTTCAGATCCACCTGGTTTCCTCCGCCGGCGAAATTCAGGTCAATTTCACACCAGGGAGGAAGGTCTTCGTCAATATATCCGCCATTTCCGCCTCCGGTCTCCGGGCCAACAAACTTGACGCTGTTGCCGCCACCCGCCGCGACCAACTCCAGGTCCACATTGCCGGAGCCCTCCGTTCGCAGATCAAGATCATTGTCTCCGCCACCTAGCTGAAATGACGCGCGGAGGCCGCAGACGGTTGATGGATAGTCCGGATGTTGACAGACGCTAAACAGAATCCCGACTTCGATGACGTCGCCGCCATCTGCGGAGAGCACGTCGAGTCCGACATTGTGACTGTTATTGAGTGCGACGCGGAGGTTGTCGGCGCCGGGACCGAGATCGACTCTAAGCTCCTTCTGTATCTTCGTTGTTAGCACCGGCAAGTTTATGACCGGAACACGCACACCATCGCCGATCGTGATCCGGTCATTCCCCGCACCCGCGTTGATTTTGTATATCCCAACCCCGAAAAAGGAGTCCGACGACGTTGCTATCTCGTCGTCACCACCTTTGGCGTCGATGACAATTTGATTCACTCCCCTGAACGTTCGTCGCACTCCGTCCCCCACGACCAGCACCAGGCCCTCGCGCGGCTCTGAAACTTCGATGACGTTGGCCCTGTCGTCGCCGGTAATGCTGAGGACTCCGCTCTCCAGCCCAAAAACCACGGTCGGACATTCCCGACGCTCAAGAGACTCGATCCCCGATCGCGGAATTTCGCGACCACGTTCGTGTCGACGCAAAGTACGGCTCGATGACGGCTTCAGAATGTTCCACATGGCTCGGTCCCTTTCCAGGAGGTAAAGCGACCGCTCGCACCGGACAATCCGGTGCAGGCGGGCCTCGCATTACCTTAGAAATGCCAGCTCCGGGCTCGACCTTTCACGCCGCAGACAGATTTTCTCGGGATTCCGCAAAAAGGTGGAGAGTCGAGGGTACACCCCGTATCGCAGCGCGATTCCGCGTCTTGAGTTGGCGTCCGGGGACCTTGCTGAAAGAGTCGAAAGGCTTTGCACAGCGGGAACCCGCTGCCACTGTCCGGAGGAGGTCGATTGACGGTCGACGCGGCTCCTAAGGCTCGCAGGCTTCTCCGAACCCAGCGAATTCATAGTCGCCAGATACCATGGACAACGAAAAATATCTTCCAGGTGACAGCGCAAATGTTGTGCTGGCCTGTTATCTTCCCATTGCGTCTGGTAGCTCAGGTCCTGAGCCCGGCATTGTGGGGTGCGTCATTTTTTTTCCGACCATGGCATGACAGAAACATCCGCCAGTCTGTTGGATCGCGTTCGACGGCAGTCCGACAGCCATGCATGGCCGCGGCTGCTGGCTGTCTATACGCCGTTGATCCGCCGGTGGTTGAGGCGTGATGTGCGATTGAAGCAACAAGATGCCGACGATGCTGTCCAGGAGGTTTTGTCCGTTGTCGCTCGGCGCGTTTCGGAGTTTGACCGTCAGCGGATTGGTTCGTTTCGGGCATGGTTGAAATCGATCACGGTGAACTGCGTCCGGCAGATGTTGAGACGAAATCAGCCGCGCGCTGGCGGGACTGGTGACAGCGATGTGCTCGAAATGCTGCAACAGCTTGAGGATCCTGAAGGACCGCTGAGCCTGCAGTGGGATCGTGAGCATGACGAATTTGTCATGAAGCAACTGCTGCAGGATGTGCGGGCACATTTCACAGAATCGACGTGGACCGCGTTCGAACGGGTGGCACTCGATGAGGCATCCGCAGACACTGTCGCTGCTGAACTGGGAATCACTGCCAACGCTGTGTTCATTGCGAGATCCCGCGTGATGGCTCGATTGAGGCAGGAAGCGGCGGGACTGATTGATTAGCGGTCGGCCTACTTTTTTCCAGAATCTCTGAAAGAACCATCGACCCTGCGGCATTCATTGATCAAGAGGTATGAATATGCCGATCGCCGAAAAACGCCATCCGACACAACTGCAACTTCAGGCATTCGCCGAAGGCCGCCTGTCCGTTGACGAACTGGCTGCGATCGAAATCCATATTCGCGACTGTGATGTCTGTTGCCGAAATCTGGCCAACTTGCCAGCCGACGACCGTCTGGCAAAACTGGCGCGGGAAGTTCACACGCGAGGCTTGGGGATGCGTGAGCCGATACTGGCGGATACGCGCCTCATAAACCGCGACGACAGCGAATCGATGGCTGCTGAGGGGAAGGTCGGTCATCTGGATTTCACAAA
This sequence comes from uncultured Chitinophaga sp., assembly GCA_964517865.1. Taxonomy (GTDB): domain Bacteria; phylum Planctomycetota; class Planctomycetia; order Planctomycetales; family Planctomycetaceae; genus SXXK01. Next base: position 10,683 of record CAZFDW010000075.1, on the reverse strand, counting down.
TTCTGACAGAGATCCGGAACAGGTGCCGCCCGAGCTGCGCAACCATCCAAGGTATCGCATCGTGAAGTTTCTCGGCAAGGGAGGCATGGGTGTCGTCTGGCTGGCCGAACATCAAATGATGCAGCGCCTGGTCGCGCTGAAAGTGATCAGCTCGCGATTTACATCCGGTCGCGAATCGGTTGAGCGGTTTCGTCAGGAAGTCCGCGCTGCAGCACGTTTGACGCATCCTAACATCGTGACCGCCTTCGACGCGGACCAGGCGGGTGATCTCCATTTTCTGGTCACAGAATACATTGACGGCCGCAGTCTTGAACAATGGGTTCTGCAGCATGGTGTGTTGACGGTCGCTCAAGCATGCAGTGCGATTCGGCAGGTCTGCAGCGGCCTGCAGCACGCACATCATCACGGCATGATTCACCGCGACATCAAGCCGCAGAACCTGATGCAGGCAAAGAACGGCAAGATCAAAATCCTCGACTTCGGACTCGCGCGGCTGGAACAGCACGCCGAGAAAGTTTCGCAGACGGCGAAAACCGAGTTAAGTCTCACCGCCGTAGGAATGGTTCTCGGCACGCCGGACTTCATGGCTCCTGAGCAGGCGGCTGACTCAAGTTCTGCGGATGCGAGATCTGACATCTATTCACTGGGCTGCACACTGTTCTTTTTGCTTGCTGGGCGAGCCCCGTTCGAGGCCGGTTCGTTTATGGAAATGATTTTGAGCGGCACGCAGAGACCAATGACCGCTCTCAGTTCTCTAAGGTCGGATCTTCCGCCTGAGCTGAGACGCATCATTGAGAAAATGACGGCTCCTCGGCCGGAGAATCGATTCCGCTCCGCTGCCGAAGTCGCCGACGCGCTCGCGCCGTTTTGTCAGCCTGTTCCGGGGGCTACGAACCCACTGCCGGCGAAACCTCTGGTAGACAAGCAGGCACAAACCGGAGTTCAATCGTCGCCTGTCGCGCTGGATCTCGATTCAGAACGACAGCCCGAACCTGTGAGGCGACCGCGTTCTCCAGGCCTGCCGCTGGCACCACGTCGCAACTCCAGGCATCGGCGAAGTGGCTCGACAAAACTGGCCTCGGTGCAGAGTTACTTTCGCCGCTCGCGGTGGAAGCTTCTGATCGGGATGGCTGGGTTGATGTTTTCGGTGCTGTTGTTCGTGCTTCTCAATACCGAAGAATCAAGCAATTCGGTGAGCGACGCCGTGGGCGATTCTCCAGGCGAATCGACAGCCGTCATAGTGCCGCCACCTGTACTGATTGCTCCTTCAATCGCCGGCAAACCAGGAGTTGCTTCCGGCACTCCGCCCAGGATCCTGTATTTGGTTCCGGCCACCGAATTCTGGTGGCCAGAGGTTGCACCGTTCTATCAACTGCATGGCAGCGGCAAGATCGAATTGACGTTAACATCGTGGACGAATTCCGCCGTTTCGATTCACGCTGATGGCGAGCCGACGCAAATCCCGCTGTTACTGTCCAATGCAAGGGCGGCCGACTGCGACGCCCTGATCGTGGGAGGCGGACGGGGACTCGCGAGATTGACGGAGAACTCTGCGGAAAGTCGCGACGCCGAACGGCTCATACGGGAAATGCTGGATGACGGAAAAATCGTTTCTGCATTCAGCGCCGGTCCCGGCGTATTGGCAAAAATGGGTTTACTGAATGGAGTCACCGCGACCGGCCACGCACTGATTCGCGAGGATGTCCATTCCCGGTTCGGGGTCAAGCTCACGGACTCCGAGGTCGAGCGCAGCGGCCAGATCATCACCGGCCGCGACACCGATACTCTTCCGCAGTTCACCGCCGAATTGCTCCGCGCTATCGAAGACTTTCGATAGTCGTTCGAACGTTGTTCCGACTTCTCCCGGAGGAGTGAAAAAGGTGGCAGGAACCATCGATCTACAAGCCGCTGCTGCACCGGGACGGCCATCCCGGTGCAGCTTTCTTCCGTTAAAGAAGACACGGTGGTCACGGACCTGTCAACAAGCATCGCCGCTGGTGATATCAGGCTATGACTGGCCCTTGGACTCCATGGACTGCGGCAGCCTGCTGCCGCTTTCCCCAGCCAGCCTGCTGGCCTCGTTGTATCAGGCACTACTCCATCATCAATCCTAATCCCAAAGTCCCGCAGCAGGCTGCGAGGACAAGAGCGGCAGCAGGCTGCCGCAGTCCAGGGTCTTTGGACGAGGCGAATCATCAAGCCGGGATGAACGACGTTGATTCATTCACTGCCAGGCAGAACGCCGCGATGAGATTTGCAGCGTGCTCCAGATCGGATTCTGCCACCAGTTCAACCGGGCTGTGCATGTAGCGATTCGGAATCGTCACCAGTCCCGTGGCACAGCCTCCGCGAGCGACCTGAATGGCGGCTCCATCGTTGCTGGCGGGGTAGCCAAGCGCGTTGATCTGCACGGGGATGGATGACTTCTGAGCTGTCAGATACAGCAGTTCAAAGACTCCTGGATTGGCGTTCGGACCGCGCACGATCACTGGCCCCTTACCAATTTCAATTTTCCCGAATTCATTGGGATCGATACCAGGACAGTCGGTCGCATGCGTCACATCGACCGCAATGGCCACGTCTGGATTCACGTTGAATGCACTTGTCGTCGCGCCGCGCAGTCCGATCTCCTCCTGAACCGCTGACACCGCCACGATCCTTGCCTGCGGGTTTGAATCAGCCAGTTTTCGGAGTGCTGTCATAATCACCCAGACCCCGGTTCGGTCATCCATCGCGACGCCGGAAAGGCGTCCATTGCGCAGTTGCCGCAGACATGGTTCCGGTGTGACAGAATCACCGATCCTGACCAGCGATCGGGTTTCCGCCTCCGAGGCCGATCCGATGTCAATCCACAAATCCTTCATCTTCGGGACCGTCTTGCGTTCGTCAGGGTCGAGCAGGTGAATGGGTTTCCGAGCGATCACGCCCGGAATCGGTCCGCTTTCGGTATGGATCAGGAGGCGCTGACCGAGCAGAATCTGCATGTCCCAGCCGCCCACGGGATTCACGCGCACGAACCCAAGATTGTCGATGTGCCGCACAATCAATCCAATCTGGTCGCAGTGTGCGTCGAGCAGAATCGTCGGACTGCCGCCCGGGTTGACGGTCGCCAGCACGTTTCCATGCACGTCGGTGGTGACCTCAGCCGCGAACTCGGACGCGAATGCGCGCACCACGTTCTGAACACTTTGTTCGACACCGGAAGTTCCGGGAGTCTGCAGGAGATCTTTGAGAAACTGATCGGGCATAAACGGAGCTTTTTGCAGGTTGAGTTGACCAGGATTGTCAGGCAGACCTGTGCCGGATGCAATCGAATTGTGGTCGCGGGCAAATCTCCACAGAATTCTACCTGCGGTGACTTCATTTGCATTGTTCCTGAGAGCCTTATCAATGTCGATTTCAGAAAACCCGATCATCGGTTCCGGCGAATTTACATACGAATGCCATCACAACTGGGATCGGAAAGGTCTCCCGGTCGGATACGAATACGGCAATGCGTCGCATGGAATGGCCTTCGATTCGCAGGGACTGATCGATGTGCATGGGGAATTTCTGCTGGTTCCCGACCTGCACGCACGCCTGACGATTCTGAACGGAAAAAATGAAGTCGTCGCTCAAGTTGGCGACGACGAGACGTGGCGAAATGCCGTGCTCGCGGGAAATTTTGAGATGCGAGGTCAGCCGGAACAGTGGCGTCCGGGCCGCTTCGTGCATCCTCACGACGCCCGTTTTGACGCTGATGGAAATATCTATGTGGCAGAATGGGTACGAACCGGCCGCATTACAAAGCTCGTCCGCAAAACATAGTTGTCCAACACTGGACGCCGATCTCCACCTGAACATCGTGCAGCACAGGAATCACCAGCTGTTGCCTGGCCGTCAGTTGCGTGACACAAATTCATCGGTATTGAAAAGTGTGCGTGCGACGCTGGTCCACGCGGCGAGTTCGGCAGCGAAAATCTTTGCGTCTGTCTGACTTACAAAACCTCTGGCATCTTCTGGATTGGACGTAAAACGCGACAGTTCGCGACTATGAAAGTTCAGCAACAGATCCAGCTCCCTCTGGTCAGGCGTTCGCGTCAGGCACAGACGAAACATCTCGACGCATCGATCGGTGTCGGACGATAATGCCTCTGTGTTCAGAATTCGCCGGGCAAGTCCCTGAGCCAGCTCCGTAAACACCGGATCATTGGCCACGGTAAGTGACTGCAATGGTGTATTCGAACGCACGCGCATCGTGCAGACGGTGCTGAAGTCCGGTGCGTCAAACGTCGATAGCAACGGGTATGGCGCGCTGCGATAGAACATGGTGTACATCGTGCGGCGGTATCGATCGGCACCGGTACTCGTTGGCCAGTCTTTCTTGTTCTGAGTGAAATCATAGATACCGTCCGGCTGCGGCAGATAATTCCCCGGACCACCGATCTTTTCCGAAAGCAATCCAGACGCGGCAGCGACCATGTCTCGCACGATCTCGGCTTCGACTCGAATCCGATTCTGTCTCGACAGGAATCGATTGCCGGGATCGATCGCTGTGAGTGCTGCGTCCCTGTCAGGGTTTTGCTCTGAACTTTGCCGGTACGTGGCTGACGTCACAATCAGGCGATGCAGGTGCTTCAGCGACCAACCGCTTTCCATGAATTCCACTGCCAGCCAGTCGAGCAACTCGGGATGCGACGGCGGGCTCCCCTGGAATCCAAAATCGTTCTCCGTTTCAACCAAACCTCGACCAAAATAGCGCGCCCAGATGCGGTTGACCGTGACACGTGCAGTGAGCGGGTTATCGCGCGAAACCAGCCACCGCGCCAGATCCAGCCGATTGGAAAACGCCGGTTTTGATTCCGGGAGAATCAGTGATGCTGGAACTCCCGGCGCCAGCGCGCCATGATCGCGATCCGGATGCAGAAAGTCACCGCGCGTCAGCACCCAGGTTTCCGGTGGCTTCTCAAGATCTTTGATGACCATTTGTCGGACCACGTTTCCTTTGCCCGGCAGCAGGCCTTCCAGTTCGCTGATACGACGTTTGATTTCCGTCAGGCGCACTATCGACTCACCGCCGGGTGCATCGATCACGACGGAAGCCGTGGACAGATCCAGTGCGAAATGCCCGATGAGATAATTCATATTCAGCTCATGCTTCAGCACTACCATCAGGGGCTCGGCTGACAGCGTCAAAGGCTGTGCCAGTCGAAAGATGGCTTCGTGCGGGGCATTCATCTTCGCCCCGAGAGCGACCTGCGCGCCATTGACGTTGATCGACCAGCCAGTGTCTGCCTTGTCGTCGATGGCGTTGTCCACTGGATAGTCCGGCTGACTGTGATCTGCCCAGGCCTGCACAAAGCGTGACTCGGCACTCCCCAATTTCAGCGCGATGTCAGTCAGGATAAAGTTGCCGTTTCCCGCTGTGCCGGGACCATTGGATGGAAGGCTGGGGTGAGTCAAAGTTCGGAGACGAATGGCAGTGATCGGGCTTGCAGCTTCGCCGGTTTTCGGAAGTTCCACAGTGACCGACAGGCTGTCATTGGCCGCCGGATCTGACTTCACCAGCAGCGAGTCATCTTCGGCAATTTTCAGGATTGAGCTGCCTGAGGCTCTGACGGCTGTGACTTTCGCCGCCTGCCAATTCCATGGGAGTTCTGCGAGCATCGGTTGTTCGGGTGCGTTCTTCTCAATGGCTGTCTTTTCCTGCTGCAGGTCCTGCAGTTCCTGCAGTTGCTGTTGCAGCGACTCACTCCAGCCGAACATTTCATCTTCGCGCACCTCTACGGTTTCGCCGACGTTGTTTGTGTCAGCGGCACCGTTGAAGAAGGCATAGAGCTGGTAGTACTCGTCATGGCTGATCGGGTCAAATTTGTGCGAGTGGCACTGCGCACATCCGACGGTCAGTCCCAGCCAGACGGCGCCCGTCGTGTTGACTCGATCGATCAATGCTTCGTGCCGGAACTGATCGGGCTTCACACCACCTTCTTCATTAATCATGGTGTTGCGGTGAAAGGCGGTCGCGACTTTCTGGGATTTGGTGGCGTCAGGAAGGAGATCGCCGGCCAATTGCGTGATTGTAAACTGATCGAATGGCATGTCGGTGTTGAGCGCATTGATGACCCAGTCACGATAAGGCCACATCACACGCGGGCTATCGATCGTATAGCCGTTGGAATCCGCATACCGCGCCTGATCCAGCCAGTGACGTCCCCAGCGTTCGCCGTAATGCGGATTACTCAGCAGACGATCCACGAGTGTCCCGCAGGCATCCGGTGATGAATCCTGGAGGAACTGTTCAGTCTCAGCCACACTCGGCAACAGACCCAGAAGATCCTGATACAGCCGACGTATCAGCACGGCTTTGTCGGCCTGCGGAGCTGGATGCAGAGATTCCGAAATCAGCCGTTGCAGTATGAAGGCGTCAATTTCATTCCGACACCATGTGGAGTCAGCCGGGGCCGCATCCGGCAACTCAGGCGTCTGAGGACGCACGACTCTTTGAAAACCCCTGTGCGCTTCATAAACCGCGCCTTCGCCGATCCATTGCGTCAGCACCGCGATCTGCTTTTCAGACAGCCGCTTGTTGGCACTCGCCGGCGGCATGTGTTCGTCAGGATCCTGTGAGGTGATTCGAGCAACCAGCGAACTCATGTCCGCCTGCTTTGGCACAATCGCCTGCATTTCGATCGCCACGCTCCGTACATCCAGCCGCAGGTTCGCTTGCCTCGCATCAGCATCTTCTCCATGACACTGAAAGCAGTGGTTGGAAAGAATTGGCCGCACATCGCGATTGAAGTCAATCGAAGCCGATGCTGCGGCAGATTCCTGACCAGGTGCCTGCGATGCATGACGCAGCAGGAAAAATATCAGCAGCGCAGTTCCGACTGAGTATTTCATGGAATTCCTGTTCCGGCCCAAAACAGTGTGCAGCAAATGTTCGCGAATCGTGCGTCATTATCCGTGATTTCTGTCGTCTTACAACTTACAACCGGCCACCGAAATGCATCACAATGCCGTCTTATTCGGTTCGCCAGGGATCTCCTGAACAAATCGTGGGACCGCGTATCCGGGCAAGCGAGCGGCAAGTTGCTGAATCAATAGCCGGCCTTTTTCGGGATTGGATTCAAAGTGAGCCGTCCCTGAAACGCGATCCAACTGGTGCAGATAATACGGCATCACTCCGAGATTGATCAGTCGGCGACACAACGTTTCGAGGGCGTCGATATTGTCGTTCACTCCCGTCAGCAGCACGGCTTGATTGAGCACGGGGATTCCGGATCGCACGAGCGTCTGCAGAGCGTGGACGCAGTCGCCGAGCACTTCGTTTCCATGATTCGCATGGACGACCATGATCGGCTGGGCTCGCAGGCTTGTCAACGTCGCCAGCAATTCGGGTGTAACTCGCGACGGCAGCACGATCGGCAGCCGCGTGTGGAATCGAATGCGTTCCACATGCGGAATCTGATCGATCGCCGAGCACAGGATCTGTAGTCGGGAGTCGTTCAGCATCAGCGGATCACCTCCGCTGAAGATGACTTCCGTGATCGACGGGTCCGACGCAATTTCGTCGAGAGCTGGTTGCCAGTCCTGCAGCCGTCGAGGTTCTTCAGCGTAGGGATAGTCGCGACGAAAACAATAACGACAATGAATGGCACAGGCACTTGTCGCAATCAGCAGCACACGTCCGGCATACTTCTGCAATACACCGGCCGCTCGTCGAGCGTCCAGATCGCCGACCGCGTCGGCAATGAATCCATCGACGGCAAGGCTTTCCTGAGCCAGGGGCAGAACCTGACGCAGCAATGGATCGTGCAGATCACCCGGGATCATACGTGCCAGAAAATTCTCCGGCACGAGAACCGGAAAACGTCGCAGCGTGTCGTGATCAGCAAGTTGAATCCCTGCGGTTTGCAGGATCTGCTGAGTCTGCAAATCGTCAGGATTCAGCTCCAGCCGTCGCAGTAATTCCTCACCGCTGCGAATCGCTTGAGCCAATTCTCGCTGCCAGGCAGCACGTTGTGACGGATTGGCGACTCCGGAAACATCGCTATTTGCGAGGAAGGCGTCAGGAACAGACGACATCTGGATTCACTCTGAGTGAGGGTTTTGCTAACTTTTGCCGGGTTTTGGCGTTCTCGCGGGCCACGGTATGTGGCGGATCGCCTTCGGTCGGCATTCGACCGATTGATTTCCAGACAAGATAACAGACTTCAAGAAGCAACTTCAATGGGCAGCATCCAGGCCGGGGATTTCAAAAAAGGAATTAAGGTACAGATTGATAACGAGCCCTACGAAATGCTCGAATGCTTTTTCGTAAAACCGGGCAAAGGGCAGGCTCTTTATCGCACCAAGTTGCGAAATCTGTTGAGAGGGTCGCTATACGAAAAAACCTACCGCAGCGGCGATTCGCTGGAATCGGCCGATGTGCATCGCAACGAAGGCGTCTATTCGTACCGCGACGGTGACAGCTATGTCTTTATGGACAACGCGACATTCGAACAACACAGTCTGCCGGCGGCCATCGTGGCCGACGACATGCGGTGGCTGATGGAAGGGGCAACGGTTGGCTTGTTGTTCTGGAACGAGAAGCTGATCGCGATGACCCCTCCGCAACACGTAATTCTGACTGTGACATACACGGAACCCGCCGCTCGCGGAAACACGGCGAACAACGTCACCAAGCCGGCAACCGTCGAAACCGGCGCCGAAATTCAGGTGCCTGCGTTTATCAAAGAGGGTGACAAAGTGAAAATTGATACCGCATCTGGTCAGTACCACGAACGCGTGCAGGCATAATGAATTTAAAACCATCCCACAACGGTCGCGTGTATATCGAAACCGTCGGCTGCCAGATGAACATGCTGGACAGCGAACTGGTTGTGGCTGCGTTGCGCAAGGAGGGATATGAACTGACGGACGACCCGAGAGATGCGGACACGGTTCTGTTCAACACGTGCAGCGTCCGTGAACATGCCGAGCATAAGATCTACAGCGCTTTGGGACGGCTGAAATTCAGCAAACGCGATCGGCCACAAAAAGTGATCGGCGTGCTGGGCTGCATGGCTCAGAAGGATCAGGATCTGATTTTTCAAAAAGCGCCGTATGTCGATATTGTGGTCGGCACCGGGCAACTGGCAGAAATCCCGCGCATGATTCGTGAGACACGCGAATCTGCAGTTCGAGTCCATACGAAAGCTGTGAGTCTCGGACGCCGTGACGGATCGCGATCCGAAGTGTCCGACAGTTTTCAAAGCTACGATCCACTTCGTGATCCGGAAATGCGTCCGACGCCGTTCCAGGCATTCGTACGAATTATGATCGGTTGCGACAAGTTCTGCACCTACTGCGTTGTGCCGGCCACGCGCGGTCCGGAACAAAGTCGTCCGCCAGCCCATATTCTTAAGGAAACGCAGGTACTGGCTGATCAGGGCGTGAAGGAAATTACGTTACTGGGACAGACCGTCAACAGTTATAAATACACAGTTGACGGACGCCTTGTGCGGATGTCGGAATTGCTGGAGCAATTGCACGAAGTGGATGGTATCGAACGTATTCGATTCATCACGAATTTTCCGCGCGATATGACTGACGACCTGCTGCAGGCTGTCCGCGATCTGCCCAAGGTGATGAAATACCTCCATGTCCCGCTGCAATCGGGCTGCGATGAAGTGCTGAAGCGCATGAAACGCGGTTACACGGTGGGTGAATACCGTGAAATGATGCATCGCATTCGCGACCAGATTCCGGGGTGTGCGATTTCCAGCGACTTCATCGTCGGCTTCTGTGGCGAAACCGAAGATGCGTTCCAAAGGAGCATGGAACTTGTTCAGGAATGCCGCTTCAAGAACAGTTTCATCTTTAAGTACAGCAAACGCGAAGGCACAAAGGCGTTTGAATTGTTTGAAGACGACATTCCGGATGACGTCAAGCGTCGTCGCAACAACGAAATGCTCGACCTCCAGAACCGGATCAGTGAAGAAGATAACGCAGAGTTTATCGGGCGGCGCGTTTCTGTCCTGGTGGAAGGTCCAAGCAAATCAGCGGCGAAACGAGCGGCACGTGAAGGTCAGCCGACGGATCACGGCGGATTACTGCCGATCGCTCAGGATCACCATCGTGGACATGATCACGACCATGATCACGACCATGACCATGACGGAGAACTGCAGACGTTGCAACATGCGTCTCCAGAAGCTGCGAGACTGGCCCTGCAACTTACCGGGCGTTCCGAATGTGATCGCATCGTGGTGTTTGATGGCAATCCTCGCCTGATCGGTACGACGGCCGAAATTGAAATTCACGATTGCACGAGCACCACGCTGATGGGGTCGATCGTCACGCGTGAACTCCAGCACGGAACCGGACTGCTGCTGCCGATTTTGTCGTAGTTTGTCCAGGAGAACATCAGCGGCGATTCACCCGTTGGATCCTTTCATATGGTAAACTGTCCAGCCAGCAAAAAACGGTCCCAATATTTCCCATTTTTCACGTTGACCATCGGCCGCGAGGATAAACGCACCTTTGGCCGTACCGACAAGAACCCGCACGCCGCTCATCACCGGGACTTTCTGAGGAGTTATTGCTGAAACAGGGATCGGAAAAGGAATCGGATCCTGGAATCGTAGTGTGAGACCAACTGCTGTCAACGTTCGCATTCAAACACAATTGGCGTGCTCGTGCTCAGTGAAACGGTGCTCGTGC
>CAZFDW010000074.1:0-17800 GCA_964517865.1 uncultured Chitinophaga sp. | reverse complement strand
TGGCCGCGAAGTCCTGCTCGGCAAGCAGGACCTACCGAAATCGGCGACTGCAGCCTGCTCCGAAGTGGAATCGCATGTTGCCTTTTCCCTGCCAGCTTTCCGGCCTACATTGCCGACATGCCACTGGACCTTGATGACACGATTGTCGCACTTGCTTCACCGCCCGGCCCGGCTCTGCGCGGGATTGTGCGGGTGAGCGGCGTAAATACGTCCGAGGTGGTCGCGACGCTTTTCCGGCCGGATGAAGATTCTGCAAACTGGCAAACGACGAAAGTTCCGCGGCGGTTTATGGGGCAACTGGACCTGCCGTCGATCATTGTTCCCGTGCCCATAGCGTTGATGTACTGGCCGACGCGGCGCAGTTATACGGGTCAACCGATGGCGGAATTTCATCTCAGCGGATCGGTGCCGCTGGTCGAAGCCACGCTGGAGCATCTCTGCGAAAACGGTGCTCGACTCGCGCGACGCGGGGAATTTACGATGCGCGCTTTCTTATCAGGACGCATCGACCTGCTCCAGGCGGAAGCAGTCCTTGGTGTCATTAATGCAACTGATCATGAAGAACTGCAAAAGGCCCTTTCGCAGCTGGGGGGGCGCATTACGTCGCGGCTTGGACAATTGCGAATCGACCTGATCGCGTTGCTCGGTGATCTGGAAGCTGGCCTGGACTTTGTCGATGAGGACATTGAATTCGTCACGAAGAATGAGATCGGTCGCCGCCTTGATGCGGCTCTGATACTGCTCAACGAACTGGCCAATGATTCTGCCAGTCGGCTGCCGGTGGGCTATCGGCGTCGCGTCGTGCTGGCGGGACTTCCAAATGCAGGCAAGAGTACGCTCTTCAATCGGCTGATTGGCCAGCAGAAAGCCATTGTGTCACCGGTCGCCGGAACAACGCGCGACTATCTGACGGCGACTCTGCGGCTGGAATCGCTGGAAGTGGAACTCATCGACACTGCCGGCTGGGAAGATGCCTCAGATTTGATCATGGAACGTGCTCAGGATCTTCGCGCGGAACAGGTTTCCGCGTCCGATCTGGTCGTGTGGTGTTCGGCAGTAGATCTTTCGGATGAGGACAACGTTGAAGACGAGAGGCTGCGGCAACTGGCCACCTTGCGATGTCCAACGGTGCTGAACGTCACCACTCGCTGCGACCTGCAGTCGGATTCTGGTGCGGCAGACACGGGATCGAGCCTTCGTATCAGTGCGGCAAGCGGCGCTGGAATTGAAGCATTGCGGACGGTACTGCGGCAGCAGCTCACAGGTTCTCGATCCGCACGCAGCGAATTGCTGGGAACAACGGCGGTTCGCTGTCGAGACAGTTTGCACCGCACAATTCAGTCACTCGAACGAGCCCGATCGGCGACAATCGAACTTCGCGGGGACGAATTGATTGCCATCGAAATTCGTCAGGCACTACAGGAATTAAGTACGATTCTTGGCGAAGTTTATACTGACGACATCCTTGATCACATCTTCAGTAATTTCTGCATTGGCAAGTGAATGCCGAGAAAGTAGGTCAGGCTTTCCAGCCTGACACCAAAAACACTTTGTATGTTGCCGGCATCTGTCAGGCGGGAAAGCCTGACCTACGTTCCGGCGTGATGTGTGACTGGAGAAGAAATGACCAACAAGCGAAGTTACACGCGACATCTGCCGCACGAGGTTCCGGAGGGCTTTCCGATTTTCCTGACCTGGAATTTGAAAGGTGCGATGCCCCAGGCGGCAATCGAGAAACTGCTCAAGGAGCGGGAACGCTTAGAGAAACAGGCACCTCGCTCCGGTGAGTTGATCGCGGCAAGGAAGCTGCGCGAAGACAAACTGATCTTTGCGATGGCCGACCGATTCCTTGACACGACCGCAGACGGACCGCTTCACCTGAAGGACCCTCGCGCGGCGAAAATTGTCGAGGACTCCATCCTGTTCGGAGCTGTGGAGCGATACGCCCTGCTGGCCTGGTGCGTCATGGCAAACCATGTCCATGTTTTACTGACACCCATTTGGGAATTGAAGAAGATCACACAGGGGCTCAAGGGATTTACTGCGTATGAAATCAATTCTATCCAGGACGCAAGAGGCCGAATCTTTTGGCAGGATGAGTCATACGATCATTGGGCACGCGATGCAGCCGAAATGCTGCGGATCATCGAATACATAGAAAACAATCCGGTAGCTGCCAGGCTTTGCCAGAGCAGAGAGAAATGGCCGTGGTCATCGGCACGATTTCGGATGGACTGGCTACGGGGCGAACCCTATAAAAAAACGAAGGATACGATTGGCGAAAGTGAGCGGAAGTCGGGAGTGGTGAAGGGAGGCTGAACTTCAAAGAGCAGGAGTCAGGCTGGAAAGCCTGACCTACTTTCACCGGGTTCCTGTATCGGCTATTTCTGCAGCGAAACGCAGTACAAGTGCTTATTGGATCGAAAGAAGATCTGACCGGCGCTGATTGCCGGTGTGGCGCTGAAGTCTTCTGATTCCGAAGTCACCCGATTCGTTGCCAGTTTTTCGAACTTATCCGTCGGCTTGATGACATGGATCTCGCCTTTGCGCGTCACATAATAGATCTTGCCGTCGCCGAGGACCGGGGACGAATAGTCACTGCCTCCTCGACCACCACCCCCGAATCCGCCACCACCGAATCCGCCAAATCCCCCGCGATCGCCGCCTTGTTCGCGAGGCGGTTGCCCTCCGGGCGAATCATTTCCTGATGCCGCTTCACCGGCTTGAATCCTCGCTTGAAAAATCTCCTCGTCGTTGGTGGCATTGACACAGCGAGCCTGACTGCCAGAAATCAAATACATACGACCTTCATAAAGCAGTGGTGTCGAAAAGCGATTGCTGTCTCGACCGGCCCACACGACGTCTGTTTTTGTAATGTCGCCTTTGCCGCCGGTCTTGATGGCGATTGAACCGCCGCCGCGACCCTCAACAGCATAGATCCTGTTATCCGCAACCACGACACTGGAATTGAATTGATCGGTGGCCATCGCTACGCAGTACCACTTGAGTTTGCCAGTCGCCGGGTTAAGTCCCCAGATTTCGTTCGGCGCACCGATCACGACATCTGTGCGCGTATCGTCAATTTTTGCCAGTGCCGGCGTGCCCCAGACGTTACCGAGTCCATCACTGTCGGCACGCCAAAGTTCCTTGCCCGTGGCTTTGTCGAGTCCCACGATGGCGCGAGATTCAGGGCCAGCGGCGACGACGACGACGTCACCCGTGACGATGGGACTGGACGACGATCCCCATTCGCGGTCATCGGATTCTTTGCCGACACTCGTCTGCCAAAGCTGATTGCCATCCATGTCATACGCGAAAACTCCGGACTTGCCGAAAAACACGTAGACGTTCTTGCCGTCTGACGTGGGCGTGTGCGAAGCGTAACCGTGCTCAGGCACTCCGGCACCACGAAAGGGATCTTCCGGCAGCACCGCCGCAACGGTTTTCTCCCACAGGGTCTTACCCGTAGCTCGATCAAAGCAGACCAGATGTCGCTTCAGATTTTCAATTTCACCCGGATCCCGACTCTCCAGGCCATAGCCGGAATAACAGGTCACAAACACTTTGTCGCCGATGACAATCGGACATGACACGCCGCCACCGGGAAGAGCGACTTTCCACTGCAGGTTTTCAGTCTCACTAAAAGTCGTTGGCAGCGGATCCGGATCCAGTGAGATCCCGGTGCCGTTTGGCCCGCGAAAACGCTCCCAGTCAGAAGCCTCGACGCAGCTGGCACTGAAAAACGCTCCGCAGATCAGCATGGCAAAGAGCGTGGCAGACCGCATCAGGGGCGATCGATGATGTGGGCCAGTTCTAACGTTCAGCGTCATTCGACGTCCTTCTCGAAAACACAGTGAATAATGAAGAATGGATCAACAGGCCAAAAGCGGCACTTCCGCTGGAAATCTGCTCTTCGTGAAATCAGTTCTTCCCGGAAGCGTATTCCAAACACCGCCGCCGTGCGACAGGTTCCGCAGATTGTGCTGACTTTTCCGGATTCTATCTGCAATCGCTGAACCTATACGCCGCGCGGTCCAAAATGACACAATCTGACACTATCTGCGTCAATGCCCTCAATGCATCGATACGCGCCGTTCACGCCGATACCGTGTATTTCGCCCCGGTGTTTCCGGCAATTTTGTGCATTCGGTTGTCCCTATTCGGTTGTCGCATTCCATGCGACGCAGGGAGACAACCGAATGGGGACAACCGAACAGCGGGCCGCGCGAGCAGCGTCAAAATGCCGCCAGGAAGCGGTCAATGTCTGCCGGCGTTGTGTACAGGTGAGCCGACACACGGAGAAAACGACGACCATTCCAGGAACCGACCGGAATCTCAATCTGATGACGGTCGCGTAGTTCAACCTGCAACGGATCAGGAGAACCGTGATAGCCGGGTTTCCAGCCAGGCGGTTGAGGTAATTCCACGGCAGCCATGCTGACGAAGTCTGATTCATGGGGTGTGCAGAATGTTCCCACGCCGGGCATATTCAGCATGGCTCGCCTGGCGTGGCTGACAAGTCCGTGCGCGTGTTGGCGAAATTGCTGCAGTCGTTCCGGCGTGAAAAACCGGACGGCATCCGCCATTGCCAGTAAGGGTGCCGGATCGCGAGTTCCCAGCCAGTTTGTGCGATCTTTCCAGGTCGCCGATCGACCAGCAATGCTGCCGCCCCAGCTGATGACGGGACAACGAATGGACGAATGATGCCGTGGATGCACCCATAGAAAACCACTTCCGAAAGGTGCGCACAACCATTTGTGACCACTGGCACAATAATAGTCGCAGCCCAGATCGTTCAAATTCACATCCAGCATCGCAATCGCGTGAGGTCCATCAACACAGACAGGAATCTGGTGCGGCAGCGCCATCTGGCATATCGCCTTGACAGGCAGAATACAGGCCGTCGCCGATGTGACATGACTTACGACGATGAGTCGTGTTCGGGGATTAATGGCGGATTCGATTGTCGCCACGACTTCGGCGTCTGTCGGGGGAAACGGCAGCGCCGCTGTCACAAGTCTGGCACCAGATTCACGGCACCTGGCCTGCCAGATGTTCTTCACCGCTCCGTATTCGTGATCGTTGATCAGAATCTCATCGCCAGGATTGAGATCGATGCTTGCGGCCACCACGTTCATCGCCAGGGTTGCATTGTCAATCAACGCCAGTCTTTCGGGCTGAGTCTTCAGAAACTCCGCAAGGACGGCAGAGGTTCGATCGAGTTCTGCTTCCATTTCCTGGCAGAAAAACCGCATTGGCTGACGTTCCAGCCGCTCACTCCAGGCCGCCCGCGCCTGTTGCACAGGCAGTGGCGAAGGCCCGAAAGATCCGTGATTTAGATAAGTTGTGTCCGGATCCAGTTTCCAGAATGAAGCCAACGGATGCTCACTGATCACAGACACAGGACTCCCCTTCAACATTTTCACTCCCGCAGCAGCATGTGGAGTTTATCCGGCCGCCGTACAGTCCGCCAGCAGACTTCCTGACCTGCTGCTTCCCGAATCCCAGCATCCGCTTTTTGCTGCCGGATCTCTGTTGTGACAGCGAAACAGCTTTCCTAGACTTCCGCCTGCATTTTCGGTGAATTGGCGGGGAAATGCTCAGGCAGCGCTTCAACTTTACTTCTGATGAATCCTCAGGTACGGGCAACAATGGCGAACTATTTCTTCACAAGCGAATCGGTCAGCATGGGACATCCGGACAAAGTGTCCGATCAGGTATCAGACGGTATTCTGGATGCGTTGTTGGCTCAGGACCCAATGTCGCGCGTTGCCTGCGAAACACTCTGCACGACAGACCTTGTCGTACTGGCCGGAGAAATCACGACACAGGCAAAAATCGACTATGTCGCCGTGACGCGGAAAGTCATTCGTGATATCGGCTACACATCCGATGACATCGGATTCAACGCGGACACGTGTCGCGTTTTCGTCGCACTGCACAGTCAGTCCGGTGATATTGCTCAGGGTGTCGATCGCGATGGTGCCGGCGACCAGGGCCTGATGTTCGGTTATGCCTGCAATCAGACACCGGAACTGATGCCGGTTCCGATTGCATTCGCGCATCGATTAATCAATCGACTGACGGAAGTGCGACAGACGGGCGTGGTGAATTGGCTGCGTCCGGACAGCAAGAGTCAGGTCACGATCGAATATGACGGGATGAAGCCGGTTCGCGTTGAAGCGATCGTCATTTCCACTCAGCACGATGAAAGTGTCACTCAAAAACAAATTGCCGCCTTTGTCAAAAAGGAAGTCATTGGCAAAGTGATTCCTGCGGAGATGCTTGACAGCAGGACCAAATATCACATCAACCCGACGGGTCGATTCGTGGTGGGTGGCCCACATGGTGATACCGGTCTGACCGGCCGCAAGATTATCGTAGATACTTACGGTGGCTGGGGTCGCCACGGCGGCGGAGCTTTCTCCGGCAAGGATTCGACAAAAGTTGACCGTTCGGCTGCCTATATGGGACGTTACGTCGCCAAGAACATCGTCGCTGCACGTCTGGCCGAACAGTGCGAAGTGCAACTGGCCTACGCAATTGGTGTCGCGGAACCGGTCAGCATTCGAGTCGATACGTTTGGCACGGGCACGATTCCGGAAGAGCGTTTCGAAAAACTTGTTCGCGATCATTTCCCGTTGACGCCAAAGGGCATCATCGAGCATTTGAAACTGCGTCGTCCGGTGTTCCTGAAGACCGCCGAAGGTGGTCACTTTGGCCGCAGCGGTGACGGCTTCACATGGGAAGCCACCAATAAGGCTGCGGCATTGAAGAAAGCCGCAAAGTAGGGTGCGTGAAGCGAAGCGCAACGCACCGCCTGTTCTGGCATTCAAACGCAATTGGCGTGCTCGTGCTCAGTGAAACGGTGCTCGTGCTCGTGCTCGTGCTCGTAATCGAATCGAGGCAACAGTGACAGAACACCTATTTGACCATGATCGACTTGACGTCTATCGCCTTTCGATCGAATACGTCGCGAGTGCATTTGATACCGCCTGTTTATTGGCGGGGCTTCATCGCCATGCTCGCGATCAATGGTTGCGTGCTGCACAATCCATTCCGCTTAACATCGCCGAGGGTAACGGCAAACGCAGCTTGAAAGATCGAGCGAGGTATTTGGATATTGCTCGTGGTTCAGCGCTGGAGTGTGCTGCGATTCAAGACGTGCTTGTTGTTTCCGGCGGACTAGATTTGGAAACGAGTTTCGAGCTCAAGTCCAGGCTTGTGCGGATTGTCGCGATGTTAACTCGGATGGCGATGAAATTCGATGGTGTCTCGGATTCCCTGGTCAAGTATACTCTGGATCTCGATTACGAGCACGAGCACCGCGATGCTGAGCACGAGCACGAAGAGATGCCAGAACATGCGGATGCACGGGAGACCTCGGCGCAGTCCGTTTTGAATTCAAACATGACTCCTCGGTCCCCGTGATCCTGGACGTTGAGACTTTCACTTCCCACCGGCACGGATGCAAGGGTATGGGCACCAACAACGAACGGCCAAAGCAGGACGTTGCTGATCCCGAGAATCGGCACTTGCGCCAGGAAATTCAGCAGATCATTGCGCAAGGCATCACTGCTCCGGCAGCTCGGGAGGGATCGACACGATCGGCAGGACTGCTGGTGGCGATCAGCATGTTGTTGCTGTGGCTGTCGTTCACACCGGTCGAATGGTCCTGGCTGGCGTGGATCGCGTTGGTGCCATTGAGCCAACTCCTGCGGCTGAAATCGCTGCCACCGCGATGTGGCATCGTGACCTGGTGCGTCGCATTCATCTGGGCCCTGGTGACTCTGCAATGGATGAGACTGGGCCATCCCGCCATGTTTCTGGCGCTCGCCGCGCTGGCGTCTTACGTGGCGTTCTATGTTCCGATATTCGTATGGCTGGGACGACGCTGTGTCGGTAAGGGACTTCCGGTCTGGCTGGCGGTGCCGATCGTGTGGACATCGCTGGAGTATATTCGCGCGTGGATGATTACGGGATTTGCGTGGTACTATCTGGGACACACGCAGTATCGCTGGTCGGCCCTGATTCAGATCTGTGATATCACGGGAGTCTATGGACTCACTTTTCTTGTGGCACTTGTTTCGGGGGCCATCGCGGTCAACGTTCCGGCAGAATGGCTGAAACGATTGCAGCTGAACGTTGATACAACGGAGTCACATGTCGCATCCTCCCGCCTTCAATGGAGGCCGGTGATCACAACAGTCATCGTCTTCTTCGCGTGTTTCGGATACGGAATGCTCCGCCGCACACCGCCCGACCAGTTTCCAGCCGGTCCGGTCTTCGCCCTGATTCAGGGAAATTTTTCTCCGGAAATGAAACAGGACGAAGCAGAGTCTACGACACGATATCGAGTCCACGATTCACTGACTCGTGAAGCTGTGTTGCTCCAGCCGGACTTCATCGTCTGGCCGGAAACAATGTTCCCGACGCCCGAGCGGAGTGTGGAGGAAGGTGTCACGGACAAAGAACTTCTGGAACATCTGCCGCGTGAGGTGTTGCAGGCGTACGGAAATGATACCAAGCCGCTGGTTGAAGAATGGCGAGGTGGTAACGTTCAGCAACGTCTGGAAATGCACGCGCAGGCATCCGGTGCCGCGCTGGTGATTGGTGTCCTCGCAATCGTGGCAGAGAAGGATCGCCCAAAGATGTACAACGGGGCGGCGTTTGTGCGACCGGATCTGGGTTATGCCGGCCGTTACGATAAAGTTCACCGTGTGTTGTTTGGCGAGTATATCCCATTCAAGGGCATTTTTCCCTGGCTCCACAATTTGACACCGTTTGGATCTGAGCATGGTATCGAAGCCGGAACCGGCGTCCGCATGTTCGAATACGGTGGATATCGCATCGCCCCGTTGATCTGTTTCGAAGATACAGTCCCGCAACTGGTTCGACAGATGGCAGCCCAGCGTGATGTGGCTGGCAACGCATGCGATGTGCTGGTCAATCTGACGAACGATGCGTGGTTTCGAGGTTCCAGCGAACTGGATCAGCATTTGATCACATCTGCGTTCCGATGCGTGGAGACTCGAACTCCCATGGTGCGCTGCGTTAACGGCGGCATTTCGGCGTTCATTGACGGCAATGGTCAGATTCGTGAACCGGCAGAGATTCACGCCATGAAAGAACCATTTGACGGCCTGCAGGTTGCGTTGCGTCCCGTCAAGGGCCTCCGTGATCCGGACACCGGCTACTGGCGACGGCAGTTTTCCGGCATTATCTTCGGACAGGCACCACTCGATCCAAGAGAATCCCTGTACGTTCGATTCGGTGACTGGTTCGGGCAGATCTGCTTGCTGGCGACGGTCGTCTTCGTCGGTTTGTCTTACGGCCGCAGTCGAAAGTAGCAACGAAAATCGCCGGACCTGTCGCTCTCCAGAAGCTCGAAAATGTGGCAGTCGTGGCCGCGTGAGGTACAACGAGCCCACCGCAATTCCTCGCTTCTCAGGAAATGGAAGGCAAATCTGCCTCCTTGCAGATGACGTAAGTGCCATTCTGAAAACATCTTAGAGCGTTGACAAATGTTTGACATTTGCATGACGGCACCGACACACGCTGCTGTTGTTGAATGTCGATCAGCATCGTATTGTTCCGGGGAAGTTGGTGTGGCGCAGAGAAATCAGGTGCCACACAAGTACGCCGGTCAGCTGGCTCGATCATTCCATGAGACAGACTGCTGCGATCCTTATTCACAAAAAAAACGGGGATGAAATTTATGAGCGTTTCCGCTGCATCTGTTACTGCAGATCATCGACTCACTCCTGTCGAAATCAAACGCCTGCAGACTCAGGCGGACACAGACACTCTGGTTGCCGCATTTCACCGTGATCAGTTGCGCTGGGGTAACGTCGATTGGGTGGTGGCATTGTTCCTGATCGGCGTCCATGTGGGTGCTCTGGCGGCCCCGTTTTTCTTCAGCTGGACCGGACTGGCGGTCTGCCTGGTGATGCACTGGGTCACATGCAGCATTGGAATCTGTCTTGGTTATCACCGCTATCTGGCGCACAAGTCAATGAAGCTGAAAGCTCCTGCTGAATTTATCGCGATGGCTTGCGGCTGCCTGAGTGGTGAAGGTTCACCGATGACATGGGCGGCCACACATCGTCTGCATCATCACAAGTCTGATCAGGAAGGTGACCCTCATTCTCCAATCAGAGTCAACGGCTGGTGGTCACACATTCTGTGGCTGTTTCCGAAGCGTTCTACCGAGTCAGGCCGTGTGCTTTATCGTCGCTATGTGCCGGAACTGGTCGATCGCCCAATGATGCAGTTTTTCGAAAAGACTTTTGCCCTGTGGTTATGGGGCGGTGGTCTCACGATGCTGGCAGCAGGCTGTATTTTTAGTGGCTGGCGGATGGGTGTTTCACTGGTCGTCTGGGGAATGTGTGTGCGCATGGTCGCAGCTTACCACAGCACCTGGTTTGTGAATTCCGCAACGCATCTCTGGGGTTATCGTAATTACGACACACGCGATCATTCTCGCAATCTCTGGTGGGTCGCCGTCCTTGCGTATGGTGAAGGCTGGCACAATAACCACCACGCTCATCCCGCCGTTGCCCCTGCCGGCCACAAGTGGTGGGAAGTTGATATCACATGGTGGTCAATTCGGCTGCTGCGAGCTCTTGGGTTGGCCTATGACGTGAAGGACCGGATTCCAAAAGGGCGCCGTGCAGATGACGATGATGCATCTGCGGAGCACGATGATCCCGCGCACAGCCACATCCCTTCAAAGCTGACGGAGGTCGCCGCCTGATCATTCCACACGAATGATGCGTTCGCCCTCAAGAACCTGGCCATTCGGATTTGTGGCACGCACCTGAATCAGGTGCGTGCCTTTTTGTTGCGTCGTCGTCAGCGTCGCTTTCCACAGATGCGGACACACCATCGGCTTCGCCAGTTTCCGCCACGGAAGATTGTCGGGCAGCGACGGCTGTTCTTCATCAAACAAGGCCTGAAAGATCGGATCGGTCTCCTTTTCAGTCTTCTGCATCGGTTGCCAATCACTGTCGTTCAATCGCCACTCGACGACTGCATCCGGGAAAGCATTGAACACGTTTGCCCGAAATTCCAGATCCGCCGCATCGGCCACCAGCACGACTTCCGGGGAGGTGATCCGGAGCTGCTCATCCGCACCACGCCGCGCGGCTCGATAATCCAGCAGATAGCTGGTGCCGTCAAAGTGCATGACCGTATAACCGTTCGGAGTTCCATCGGCACACATCGTATGGGGGATGCCGTGTTCGTCAGGCTTACCCGACCACCACGCGCCGCAAACGGTGACGTTGATCATGTGATGATGCGGTTTTGATCCTTTCCAGCCGTCGGTGTCAGTCAGCATCACATGTTCGTGATGATGCGTGTGCCCGGCGAGTGAGATGCAGTGTTCTCGCGACTCAAGCAGCCTCAGCAGTTTTTCACGACGCGGTTCAATCCACGGCGTGGATTTCACAAGTGGAATATGCATCATCGCCACGACCAGATGATCCTGTGGTACATGTTTCAGATCGTTCTCTATAAACGTGAGCTGCTTTTCACTGAGGCCTGAACGGTAGAGCTTCTTTTCGCCTTCCCTGAGCCAGTGAATGTCATCCACCACGATGAAGTGGACGGATCCATAGTCAAATGCGAAGTACGCCGGGCCGTACACACGTTCGTATGTTTCATCGCTGAGTTCATCGGTTTCGGCGGCGAAATTGATGTCGTGATTTCCGATGACGTTGTACCACGGAATACCGATCTTCCCTACAGTGCGATTCAAACTGTCGAACAGACTCAAGTCATCGAACAGAATATCGCCCAGTGTCACACCAAACGCGGCATCAACGCCCACCAGATCTTCTACGACGTCATGCGCGATGTAGTCGATTTCCTTCTGGTCGCGAGGCTGCGGGTCGCCGAAAAAGATCACGTCAAAGGCAGCCGGTTCTTCGACGGCATACAGCGGAAAATCAATCTTTGCCGGCAACGGTCCCGTCGGTTCGACGCCTGGAAAGCCGAGATCTCTCGGCGAACCAGCGGGTTTGTGAATGTAGTAGAATCGGGACAGGTGATCCTTGTCGGTGACAGTCCGGTAGCCGCCGGGTTTGATCACGAACACGATCGAATCGTCATCGACTGCCAGAGTGTATCGCCCGTCGGCGTCGGTCTGCACAACGTCTCTGCCGTTCGAAACCCCGACACCCGCAAGTCCCATCTCGTCCGTGTCATGCGTGCGGTTGCCATTCGTGTCCGCAAACACAACACCTGTCGCCATCGCATCGTCAGCATTTGCAGCCAAGGTCCAACCTAATGAACAGGCAGCGGCGAAAAACAGGGGAACGACTCTAAACTGAATCATATCAGTGATCTTTCGTTAAGAATGACTTTCGCCGCCTTCACCAGCATCCAAAGGCGCGGCCTCACTTGCCTCGTTCGCGTCGGCATCACCTGCATTGGTGTCTTTGCGTTCTCGTGGCGGAGCGGGGCCCATGTATTGATAAAACTGACATTCCAGTCTGCCATTGTAGAGTTTTCTGCGGCGCGGAGCGCGGCGGCCGAAATGCTTTTCGAACCACGTGTTGGACGTGAGGACATAGAAACTCCACGTGGGCAGCGAATCGCAGACGCGGCCGAGCTCCCGATAGACGGCTTCCACTTCTTCCGGCTGGCCCATGCGTTCGCCATAGGGTGGGTTGCAGACGACGACGCCGTATTCGCGGCTGGATTTGAATTCACTGATTTCCTGGACGCGAAACTGGATATCTCCGCCAACTCCTGCTTCAGCAGCGCTCTTTTCAGAAAGCCGTATGGCACCCGGATCATGGTCGAATCCCTGAATCGGTTCGCTCATCCTGGGCTGTCGCAGATCTTTTGCTTCGGCACGGACCTCCTTCCACATTTTGCGATCCATCCACGGCCAGTCCTCCGCGATGAATGAGCGTCCGGAACCCGGAGCAATGTTTCGACCGATCAAAGCCGCCTCGATCGGCAGCGTCCCACTCCCGCAAAACGGATCGACAAACTGTCGGTCACGGTTCCAGTAACTCAACTGCAGCAAACCGGCTGCCATTGTTTCTCGCAGTGGTGCCACACCGGCAAATTCGCGATAACCGCGCTTGTGAAGTCCGTCGCCCGACGTATCAATTGTCAGCGTCGCCACGTCCCGCAGCAAAGACACTTCAACAGCAAATTCCGCACCGGTTTCATCAAAACGAAAGCGATTGTACTTCTTCTTCAGACTCTCGACGATGGCTTTCTTGACGCATCCCTGTACGGCGGGCACCGCGTGGAGTCTTGATTGCACGCTGCGACCTGCGACCGGAAACGTCGCATCGACCGGCAGCAGGTCGCTCCAGGGAAGATCGACCGTCTTGTCGAACAGGGCTCCGAAATCCGGCGCATGAAACTCGCCGACTTTGATCAACAACCGATCCGCCGAGCGCAACCACATGTTGCAACGCGCTATATCTCGCTCATCCCCGGCAAAATGAACTTTGCCATCCAACGTCCGCATGTCCGTATAACCCAGTCGTTCGAGTTCCCTCGTGACGACGGATTCCAGCCCGAAAGTCGTAGTGGCAATCAATTCAAAGCGCGGCATTTGATGAAATCGGGGGTTGAAAAAGGAGGATTCGAACAGACAGATTGGACGAATGCGAGGACGCAGAGTCAATCCATGTCAGTTGCCGATGCCAGGATTGCTGAGATTGGGTCGATTGTTCGTCAGATTCGGCGTCGAATTCTCGGGGAGAGCCAGGATTCTGCCAGACGAATGCTGGCTAACGTGGATTGAATCCGTGGGATGTGAGAGACCGATTCAGGCACGCTGCGTCTGATACTGAAGTCCGCAGACTTCAGTTTCTGTTCCAGAAGTTGCAGCGAAAACAACATGGCCCTGCGGAATGATTGCAGTGCCTCGTCCGCAAGGTCAGTCCTGAGCAGCAGAGTCTGAGCGTCGGTGCGTTCGCGTTTGAGCATCGCCAATGTGTGATGCTGGCTCCGATAGAGCAGACCATCGACGAATGCGCGCCGCAGGCGACCTTCAGGGTCGAACTGGTACACCGGGTCCTGACCAATGAAAATGCTCATGGCAGAATTGGAACGGAATCCAACCGTAATCAGCGATTCAAAACCGTTGACAGACAATTCAACCCGATCCGGCAGCGCGACGGCTTCGCGCATCAGGTCTTCGCGATCGTCTTCATGTTGCGCCATTTTTGGTTTATACTCCCGGCGGTCTCAAATGACCCAGCGCGGGCTTCGCCCGCAACCAAATATGGTTTTTATTTTACCACGGAGGGCACGGAGCATCTTTTTTGACTGCAACCGAATTTCTTGGCGCCACGCAAAGATTCTGATCGTTAGTAGTACTATTGAGACCCGGACATAGTAACCCGAAGCGTCAGCGAGGAATGGGGAATTGCGGCCCTCGCTGACGCTTCGGGTTAATGACAATTCTGACCGTTCGGGGTATAAGTTGCCGGTTCGCGTAGTATACAGACTTTTGTCGCCCAACATGTTCCCCGACAGGAAATCCTGTGTCCGAAGAAATTACGGCCTTCCACGAAGCAGGGCACGTTTACGCGGCGATCTACGTCGGTGCGAAGGTGAGATCGGTCACCATTGACCCGGACAACGATGACGGGCCGCAGCGGTCCGGCGATACCGTTGTGATCTGGGATCGTCGCCGCTTTTCTCAGCAGGACCTGATGGAAAAAGGGGCATGGGTCGCGTTGGCCGGTCCGGTTGCTGAGATGATTCATTTGCAAAAACCTTTTCACCCGGCAGCAATTGCCGAATGGCGGCAGGACTGGAAAACAGCTTTCGACTGTCTTACGGGAATCCGTAATATCCAGCATCGTTTCGCCCGGTTGGAACAGATCACGATTGAGTTGTATCAGGCATTTTCGCTCGATCACCATTGGTCGGCGATCGGCGTTGTGGCGGATAATTTGCTGGCACACGAAACATTGGATCAGGAAATGCTGGAAGAAATCGTCGAGCCGTGGTTGTTGGACTCCTGATCTGAGCGATCTGCAAGCCGCATGGGCCAACCTGCTGCCGGACAGAATTCCTGCTCCGGGCACAACTGTCCAGGATTTGGCAAAGTCGGAGTGTTGCGGTGACCGAAGCCAATAGATGGTGGCTCGCAAATCGGCACCGAACGAAAGAAAAGCAACAGCAATGCGTTTGCCTGAAACTTCAAAAATGTGCATTTCGATGTGACATTTTGCGGTCGAAAGGCGTCTGAATAGTGTTCAAATGATGGAAACCCGTGACGGGGGATGTCTAGAATAAAAAATGAGTGCGTTCCGGGCGGGCTGCAGACCAGCGAAAGACTGATTGGCAGAGCACCGGGCACTCAATCTTCAAGTGTAATCTGTTCACAGCTGTGCCGGAGTTGACGATGAGCAATTTTTCCTGGCTTTCGCGCTGCCTGACCCTTGCCGTTTTATCTGCATCGCTTGCGATGCCTGCCGGCCAGGCTCGGGCTGCCGAAGTTCAGGATGAGTTGCAGCAGCGTCAGATTCAGCTCTCAGATGCTTTAATGAAGGTGCGAGAGGCGGTTGTTGGTGTTTCAGACGGGATGGGTGTTGGCAGTGGAGTGATTGTCAGCGCCGACGGAATCGTGCTCACGGCGTCCCACGTCGTGACGACACGCAACCGGCGGTCTCGCAACGAGCCGGCCACGATCACAATGTCCGATGGTCGTGAGTTTGCCGCGACGGTGCTCGGGAAAGACCGCGATTCCGATGCTGCAGTTCTGCGAATCAACGAAATACCGGCTGACAAGTCCGGCTTCCCGTTCGCAGCCATGGGTCGGACGTCTGAATCAAAAGTGGGCGAGTATTGTTTCGCCATAGGACATCCCGGAGGCTACCGTCGCGAACGCGAAGCCCCCCTGCGTTTCGGAAGAATCCTGTCGATCGGTCATCGGACCATCGTCTCGGACTGCGCCATTCTGCTCGGCGATTCCGGTGGCCCGCTGTTCAATATGGATGGCGACGTGATCGGTATTCACAGCATGATCACCAGTTTGATCATTGAAAACCGACACGTCTCAATCGACAGCTTCCATCGCGATTGGGATCGATTGCTGGCTGGTGATCGTTGGGGCCACCTGCGTTCCACGGACAATGACCTCGTGCAATCTGGGTTTTTTGGCGTGCAGCTGAAGTGGAAAGACTTCACTCCGGTTGTCGCAGTTGTCATCCCGAACACGCCGGCTGAAAAAGCCGGGCTAAAGCCGGGCGACGTGCTGTTGACATTAGAAAAAAGCAGGATCGCTGATCGGCTGGACCTGAGTACGACACTGGACCTGTTGGAGGAAGAGCAGGAAATCGAAATCGGGATTCTTCGCGATGGCAAAGAAACCAGCCTCGCACTGGTGACCGGCGACGACGCTGAAGACATGGAGAACTCGGACGACGAGAATGCTCCGCCGCGTGGATCGAACCGCGCGGAAGATCCGGATCGCGAACAGGAGATTATGGATCAGTTGAGTGAGAACCGCACGATCGGAAGTTTCGAAAAGCGGGCTGCCGGGCAGTTGGAACAGTTTGCGGCAGCGATCAAACCGAATCAGAACAGCGTCGTCTCGATCCGTGATGGCGGCTTACTGATTTGTCTGGGCACAGTGATGTCCGCCGATGGATACATTCTGACAAAGGCCAGCGAACTGCATGGCGCGATTGATCCGGAAGTCATTCTGCCAGGCGGTCGCCGTTTCAAGGCAAAGGAATTGGCAAGCGACTATGCGTATGACCTGATGCTGCTCAAAGTTGACGCCACGGATCTGCAGCCTGTGTCACTGGAAGTGCAACAGGCTGCGAATGTCGGTGACATCGCGGTGTTGCAAAATGGCAACGGTGAAGCACTGATGCCGACCGTGATCAGCGTAAAGACGCATTCCATGGAAGGCGCGAAAAAAGCCTTCATGGGAATCCTGATGGAGGAAGATGACAACGGCGTCCGGATCAAACATATTCTGCCCGGCGGTGCGGCACAACGAAACGGCATGAAGTCGGGGGACGTGATCATATCTCTTAATGGCAGCGCAGTCGATCGGATGACGACTTTGGCAGCCGCGATTGGTGCCTTCAAACCGGGAGAAAAGATCTCCGTCCGTTTCATGCGTGAAGAAACGATTCGCACCATCGAAATTCTGCTGACATCCAAGTTTGTCAATGAGGACACGATGTTGCCATTGTACCGCGATCAGCAGTTTGAAGGTCAATTTGCGAGCATCCATGCCGGCGGTTTTCCCCAAGCCATCCAGATTGACGCCGACGTTTATCCTCGTCAGGTCGGTGGTCCATTGCTGGGTCTGAATGGGAAAGCTGTCGGAATCGTGATCGCTCGTGCCGACCGTTTCCCAGCCTTCGCGATCCCTGCAGACGCCGTCGCGGCCGTATTGGAACAGCTGAAGACTGAAGCGAAGAACAACGCGAATCGCCCGGAGTCTGCCCCGCCACTCCCAAAACCGTGACCGCTAGCCGCGGCCACGACGGCCACATTTTCGAGATTCTGGAGAGCGACAGGTCCGAGAGGCGTACAGGCTGTCCGTGGCTGTCCGTGCGTTTCATTCGGTTGTCCCCATTCGGTTGTCTCCCTGCGTCGCATGGAATGGACAACCGAATGGGGACAACCGAATGAACAAAATCGCCGGGAACACCGGGGCGGAATACCCGGCATTGGCGTGAAAGGCGCGTGTCGAGGGTTGACGACATTGACCCAGATAGTGTCCAATTGTGTCATTCCAGCTACTCCAAAACTGTGAGCCGCAAGGCGCTAGCCGCGGGTAATTCGCCTGCAAAAA
>CAZFDW010000073.1:0-17812 GCA_964517865.1 uncultured Chitinophaga sp. | reverse complement strand
GCGCGTCCTTGCCAATACGATCTATTCCGCGATCAACGCAGGCAAACATATTTGAGTCCGTATGCACCTTGTCGCGTCAGAATCTCATCAGCTACGGTGCCAGGAATACCGGCTGATGCAGCCTGATCGCAGCCCCAGGGCTGCAATTCTGCGACTGCACCATGAGTGCAGCCCGCCGGCTGCCCTCAAAACGACGGGGGTGGATGAGCGGACGAAATTCGCCATTGAATTCGTTGAAGTCTGCTATTTTTCCGGCTGTGGCGCGGGATTTGTTCTGGAGTGAATTGCACTCGGTTTGAAGGTTGAGTGCATAGGACCGTTCGAGAAGTATGGATCACACGCGGTGAGCAACCGGTGACCGCTAGTCCATGGTTCGTGGGAGAAACCGGACACGCCATCGCCATCGCCTGCGGCTCGGGGTTAAACTATCATATCCGCATGCCGCAAATGCGTTGCGGTTGATGAGGCAGCGGACAACCGCTGGCGTTGAATCGATGAACATGGCGTTCATGATCGTATTTGAGATTCCACAGGACTGAATCCTTGTCGTTACCCACATCTTTTCCATGCGCACTCAACCCCAACGGGGTTTTACAACAAAGCCTGGGGTCGCCGTGGCAACGGCGCACCCCAGGAAAAACCATACAAAATCCGTTGAACCCCAACGGGGTTCCACATCGCCTCTGTATGTTTCCGTTCAACCATCGAAAGTTGTGGAACCCCGTTGGGGTTCAGGGCGATCCCGCTTTACATTACCTGGGGTGCGCCGCAACGCGGCGACCCCAGGCTATGTTGTGAAACCCGTTCCGGGTTGAAGCGCACAATTTTCCTCAGCAAGATCCTTCTCGGTCTTGCGAGGCATTGCCCTGGTGGAATCCTCGCCATTCGCTGCGGTGAAATGAAGAGGCCTGATTTCTGAACACAAATGTGGGTAATGACAAGGACTGAATCCCATGGGGACCCAAGAGCTTTTGATAATTCTGCTGGTCGGCGGTGTGCTTCTGCTCGTGCCGCTGATTGCCATCGTGCTCTCCATTGTGGCGATTCTGAAGACTCGACGACTGGCGGAACTCACGGCCCGGCTGAACGGCATCGAAACGTATTTGCGCAACGCAGCGAACGGCATGACGGTCCAGCCACCTCCACATGCAGATGCCTCGTTGAAGAATGCTGCAACCGCCGTCAGTCTCAAATCAGAGCCTGCATCATCAGAGATCACGTCGGCATCTCCCGTGGGTTGGGAAACGTTTATCGGTCAAAAGGCCTTTGGCTGGGTGGCCGTGATCCTGTTTCTCTTCTCCGCGACATTCTTTCTGCGGTATGCCTATCAGAACAACTGGATCGGTCCTGTCGGTCGAGTGGCGATCGGAGAAATGGTCGGCGCCGGACTGGTGATCGCGGGCTGTCGGTATCTACTGAAGGGCTGGCGACGATTTTCGTCGATGCTGATGTCGGCCGGCATTGTTGTGATCTACCTCGCGACCTATTCCGCATTTGGATTCTACCACCTGTTGCCTCAGCAGCACGCGGGCATCTTTCTGGCAATTCTGGTGCTGGAATCCATGATTGCTGCGGTGTACTGCCGTTCGGCGGTGATCGGCATGGTTTCCGTTATCGGCGGGTTGCTGACGCCGTTGCTGATGCAGGCCGATCATGATACCTACTCGTCGTTTTTTACGTATCTGGCAGTGCTGAATCTCGGCGTGGTGGTCGCCTTGTGCCTGCAGCGGTGGAGAGCAGTCGGATCGGTTGCGTTCCTGGGAACACAGTGGTTGTTCTGGATGTGGTACGACGGCAATTACCATCCTGAGAAATTCGCATGGGCACTCGGATTTCAGATGGTCGTATTTGCCCTCTATTTTGCCCAGAGTCTGGTTGTCTCCCGCATTCACCATCGGTCAGCGGATTACGAAGAGCTGGGGCGTTTCGTGACGAATGGAATTGTGGGCTTTGTCGCGTTTCGCGTGCTGACACTGGAGTCCTGGAGCCATTGGATTGGAACCGCCGCACTGGTGACGGCGACACTCTATGCGTTTGCCGGAAGGCTGATGCTTGCCTGGCGTCCGAATGACAATCGATTGTTACTCACATCGCTCGCAGTGTCCGTGGGATTCATCGCCTGGGCAATTCCCGTGCAGGCCGATGCACGCTGGATTGCACTCGGCTGGGCCATGATGGGGATGGCCTTATGGCTGTTCGGGCTGAGAGTTTCCTCGCGAATCCTGCGGATGATGGCTGTAGTCCTGGCGTGCTTCGCCGTCGGGCGAGTGTTGATATTTGACTTGCCGTTTTACGTGCGTGATCCGTTTATCCCGGTCTTCAATCGAGTTGCATTTCCGTCACTGGCAGTGGCCGGACTCGTGTTGGCAGCCGTGTGGAAGTCAGACAGTTACCTGCCACGGCTCGGCCAGCTCGAGCGCCTGGCGATCGGCCTTGCCGGAGTCACCGGGACGACGCTGCTGTGGCTGGTGCTGTCGCTCGAGTGTCACGGATATTTTGTCTCAAGATCGATGTTGGGAGGTGATCTCGATCTCTGGCGCTGGCGAGCCCACCTCGCACTCACCGTGTTCTGGACTCTGTTTGCGATTGCATTGTTGTGCCTTGGATTTCAACTCAATCGGTCTCGACTGAGATGGCTGGCGATGGTGTTGTTCGGAGTCACAGTGCTGAAGCTGTTTGTGGTCGATATGGCGAACGTGCAGCAGATTTATCGCATCGTCGCATTCTTCATCCTGGCCATGGTGTTGGGTCTGGTGGCAAGAACATATCAGCGTTTCAGGTCGTAATAGTTTGTGTCTGTTAAGGACTGACACAGAAATAAGTGGGGCACGATTCCATCGTGCCGAGCACGTTAAAAACGTGCTCCACGTCCGGAAGACGACAGCTATTTCTGCGCCGGCCCTAAGGTATTTGTTTAATCGGGTTTGACCCGGTCGCGAACAATCTTTCGATGGGGAAATGAAAATGTTTGAATGCACACTGTTCCTGAAGAGAACCACTGCGGTATTCCCGCTTCTCGTGTTGGCGTGTCCAGTGCATGGCCAGAATGAAGAGGCATTGCCAGATGCGGTCGCCGCGGAACAGGTCGCCTCTGACCTGACACCGGAAGTCCAGGCACGTTGGCCGTATTTGGCAGCAATAACCGTTCCTGCCGTGGACAGCACGCATGTCGCAGGGACGACTCCTCAACTGGTAGATTTCTTTGCGGCGTCGGATGTATTTGAGCACGCAAGGCGAGACCTCACGGATCTTCGGATCTATGCGCCGGACGGAACCACGGTTCCGTATGCTCTGCACATCCTTTCGCCAAAATCCGTCAGCGATGTGATTCCCGCCAACGAGTTCAATCGATCGGAGCCGGAAGAAGGCGTCCATGAATTGACACTTGAACTGCAGCGTGAAGACATAGAGCACAATGAGGTTGTCGTGGAAACGTCCGGCGCCGATTTTCGGCGCTTCGTATTGATTTCGGGGAGCCCCGATGGGAAGGATTGGAAGACTTTGGTGTCCGGCAATGTGCTTCACTATACTCACGGCGAACAGACTCTGATCAATAAAGAGTTTCATTATCCAGGCAGTCGGCATCGGTATCTTAAAGTTCAAGTGACGCCGGATCCGCAGATTGCTGATGGCAAAGATGCCTTCACGTTTCAGTCGGTCAGCGTCGTTCGTCAGCTTGAACTTCCAGGACAGTCAGTCACGACCGACGCGACCGTCGGCACTCGCGAACCCACGCGACACTACGGCGCACCGGGTTCACGCTGGATACTGGATTTCGGAGCGACGGTTCCGTGTGATCGCCTGGAAGTGGCTGTTCTGGACGAAGAGTTTGCGCGTGATGTCTCGCTGGAGTCAGAGTCGTTGAATGCGCTGGGGCAGCCCACATTTACACCGATCTACGTCAACGAGAATTCGGCATGGCAGCGTCGGCGAGGCGAACCTGTGGTGCCGATTGTGCTCACGTTTACAGAGGTGCAGTCGCGAAGACTCAGGCTCACCATTGTGGATTATCGCAACAAACCACTGACTCTCAGTTCTGTTCGTGGAAGTGCGGCCGCACGCCAGATTATTTTTGAGCGACCAGATGATTCGAAGCTGCCGCTGAAGCTCTATTTCGGAAATCAGGACGCAGAAACGGCCAATTACGATTTCGCCAGAAATCTGCCGGAGGCACTGCCAGTCGTTCCGGTCCGGACAACCCTCAGTACGGCCGAATCCAATCCCCAGTATGTTCCGTCTCCGAAGGCCTTTACCGAACGCTTCCCCGCCCTGATTTACATCGCACTCGGTTCGGTCAGTCTGGTACTTGGTGCCGTGATCATGAGCCTGTCGAAAGCGGCGATTGCAAATCACGATGCGACCTCGTCGGTAGTTCGTCCGTAACTGTGTAGTTGCCGAATCTGGCATCAACTGGCGTAAAGCCAGTGGGGGCCGCGCGTCGGTGGAATGCCGGTTTGGAAACTACACGTTTGATCATCGACCGCATCTCGCCAGCTGATGAATCTGTTGATCGACAAGCACAGAGACCTTTTCTGTTCCTGGATCGACCGGAGAAAGATTCTCACCACTGCGTCGCAGGCTTTCAGACCACGGTGCGGGAAGGATGGGCCCGGAGTATTTCTTATCGCCTGGGCATTCATGTCCGAGAGATTGCCCGCGCACCATCGCATTGTCGAACGGCTGTCGCAGCACGACAACCTTCGCTTCGGCAGGTTTTCATGGTCGTGCGACGGACATGAATGTCCATCCTGCTGGATGGAGCACAAAAGGTGGGCACAAAAGCCGTGTGCCATCCCACAAGGCTCGTCGCGACGGAGCGAGACGGCTACAATCCAATGTCTGTCACTTTTCGTCGGCAGCGCCCTCTGAGGTTGTTTCATCTGGATTCAAAGTCGAAAGCAGTGTCACTATGAGAATTGGGTTGTCTGGTTTCCCGGCGTCGCATCGTTGGAACGGGTATTTGATTGCGATCGCGATTGCATTTTTTGCCTCACCGGTTCTTGCCGAGGAAACAACAGACGTCACGTCCGTGGTGGTCGCTGCAGTCAAAGACAACAAGCTTTCCATTGACGCCAGCAATGCAACGTTCGGCGATACCGCTCCAGGCATTCCGAAAAAGCTTCATGTCGAATACCGCATCGGCGACGAAAAACTCCAAAGCGAAACGAACGAAGGCGGGAAGATCGAGATCGCGGCACCAGAGGGACAAAAACTCGTCATCACAAAGGCCGTCTACGGTCCTGCGGATGGTTCGAAGCCTGTGAATATCGAAGACGCCGCTGAAGTTCTGGATACGCTTCCCGGTTTTACGATCGAACACATTCTGCGAGCGGACGCCACGGTGAATGGCTCATGGATCTGTCTGGCGAAAGATCCCCAGGGACGTTTGCTGCTCGGAGGTCAAAATGGTCAGCCCATCACGCGTGTGACGATCACGGACGGCAAGGTCGCAAAGCAGGAGATTCTGAACATCCCTGTGAGTGAAACGATGGGGATGTTGTTCGTGGGCGATGCGCTCTACATCAGCGGCAGCGGCAGTCGCGGCTTCGCTTTGTATCGCTGCAGGGACACGAAGGGTGATGACAGCTATGACGACGTGGAGTTTCTGCGCGAGTGGCAGGGGGGCGGCGGCGAACATGGTTCTCACGGTCTCGTCCTCGGACGGGACAACATGCTGTATGCGGTGTGCGGCAATTTTACGGCCGTTCCGAAGGATCTCGTGGCCAGTTCACCGCATCGCAACTATGCGGACGATCTGGCGCTTCCGCGCATGGAAGACGGGAACGGCTTCGGTGCCGGTGCGAAACCTCCGGGTGGTTACGTAGCGCGAATGGATCTGGACGGTCAGAACATCGAATTATTTTCATCAGGCCAGCGCAACACCTATGACATTGGCTTCAATGCTGATGGCGAATTGTTCGGATTCGACAGCGACATGGAATGGGACTGGGGAACTCCGTGGTACCGTCCGGTTCACGTGTTTCACTCGGTCCGAGGGGGCGATAACGGATTCCGCGAGGGAACCGCCAAGTGGCCCGAGTACTATGCCGATGGACTGCCGCACACAGCGGCGATCGGCATCGGCTGCCCGACTGGCGTGATCTTCGGCACCGGCGCGAAGTTTCCCGTTAAGTACCAGAAGGCGTTTTACGTCTGCGATTGGACGTATGGCCGACTGATCGCTGTCCACCTGACGCCCGACGGAGCAAGCTATACCGGCACGTTCGAAAACTTCGTCGCTCCCAAATCGCTGAACGGCAAGGGAGGAAAAACGCCGCTGAATCTGACCGATGTCGTCATCGGGGACGATGGATCGTTGTACTTCACGATTGGTGGTCGCGGGACTCAGGCGAGTCTGTTCCGCGTGACTTACACGGGCGACGAAATCGCCGCGCCCGTTGCTGCTGGCGACTTGTCCAGCAGGAACGGCAGTGACGCGCGGGATCTGCGCCGCAAGCTGGAATCGTTCAATGTGCAGTCGGATCCCGCAGCGGTCGAATTTGCGTGGCCGCATTTGAACAGCAGTGACCGATACATCCGATACGCCGCACGCATGGCAATCGAACGCAATCCCGTCGATGAGTGGCAGGCGAAAGCGTTGAAAGAGACGCATCCTGACGCTGCGTTTACTGCGCTGTTGGCGTTGGCTCGACTGGGAACCGCAGAGTCACAACCCGCTCTCTTCAGGGCATTGACATCGATTCCTTCCGCAAAACTGACAGAAGCACAGACGCTGAACAAGCTGCGAGTGATCGAAGTTTCGATCGCAAGGCATGGGGTTCCGAACGGTGAGGTTGCGAAACAAGTCATCGCTGACGTTGATCCACTCTATCCCGCTCGCAGCGAATCGGTGAATCGCGAACTCTGCCAGATTCTGATCGCCCTGAATGCACCGCACGCGGTGGCCAGAACGATGGAACTGCTGAAGGCTGCGACGACTCAGGAAGAGCAGATCACATACGTTGTGAATCTGCGCAACGTGAAAACCGGATGGAATCCCGATCTTCGCAGAACGTATTTGTCGTGGTGGAACGCCGAACGTTCGGCCGGGCATCCCGCGAATGTCGTCCAGTGGTTTGAAGACGCAGGCATTCGGTTCAATCACGGTGCCAGCTTCAAAAACTTCATGGCTCATGCGCATGAGGAGGCCAAGTTCACGATGACGCCGGATGAAATCATCGCGCTTGGCGATGTTCTGACTGCCTATAGTGCGACACAGACTCCAGAGCCCGCACCGCCTTTAGCGTCCAGGACACTGGTGAAGGAATGGATGACGGGAGATCTCCAGCCGCTGTTGGATCATGTCGGGAAGGGGCGAAGTTTTGCGCGAGGGAAAGACGTATTCTATCAGGCTCAATGCAGCGCCTGCCATCGTTATGGCGATCAGGGCGGCGCGAGCGGCCCGGACCTGACCGCAGTCGCGACGCGATTTAAGCGTCAGGATCTCCTGGAAGCAGCGACCGAGCCGTCAAAAGTTCTTTCAGAACAGTACATGAACACGGCCATTGAGACGAAAGAAGGTCGCGCGATCATCGGTCGAATCACGGAAGAAACTCCGGACAAGGTCGTCATCCGCCCGAATCCGCTGGAACCAGAAACTGTAACCGTCATGAAGTCGGAAATTGAATCGCGCCAGCTTTCAAAGACGTCACCGATGCCGACAGGACTGCTCAACACGTTTACGGAGGAGGAGATTCTGGATCTGCTGGCCTACCTGGAATCGCTCGGCGATCCAAAGCACCAGAATTTCAAAGAATAGGCAGCCGCATTTCGACACGCACCCACGATGGCTGAACAATATTTTGCCATCGGCGGCATCATGATGCGGCACTGACTGAGGGCTTTAAGAAGAGGCGAGGAACCAATAGCCAGATGGCCCGAAGGGTGCTGTGCACTATTGGTTCCTGACCCATTTTCCAGGCACAAGCAGCGACGGAATGTCAGGAATCTTCCAAAAGACTGTCAAACAAGTGGCAATTCTGCCGATCTGAATCTTGCGGAGATAACATAAAACACACACAATCTTCACGTGTTCTTAACAATGACGGCACGGTGGCCGTCAGATTTGCTTCGAAATCTGGTTGATGCATGTGCTGCATCCCCGGATTCCTCACGTCTTCAGGAGACCAACGAATGGTCGACCTGTACTTGAGTTTTGCAGTGATGCTGACCCTTTGTGGCCTGGCGGCTTTCGCCGGTGCAGCGCTTCAAAAGCGCGCGGGACGCGCGTTGGTCGTGAGTGCCGA
Source organism: uncultured Chitinophaga sp. (assembly GCA_964517865.1). Classification (GTDB taxonomy): domain Bacteria; phylum Planctomycetota; class Planctomycetia; order Planctomycetales; family Planctomycetaceae; genus SXXK01. The sequence continues at coordinate 9,566 of CAZFDW010000073.1, read as the reverse complement.
AGTTGTGGTGTGTCTCGCCACGGTCGCTTACCTGAACTTCCTGTGGGACCGGCCGAGTCTCAGTCGCCTGCTGCCGTTTTCGAGCACCATCATTCTGGGCAACTGGTTGCCGATTGTGGGATCGTTCTTCCTTGGCGTTTGTCTGAAGACAGAACGCATTACGTTATTGCGACGAATCATGCTCGCAATATGCATGGTCGCAATCTCCGGGTATTCGCTGGCCAGACCGATGTTGGGAAGACCGCCAGTCTGTGTGCCGATGATGCACGATCGCACGCTGGATTTTCAGACGACGGACCAGACCTGTTCGGCCGCGTGCGCCGCAAGCCTGCTCAGACTGCACGGTGTTTCTGCAAACGAAAAAGAACTTGCCCAACTGTGCCTCACGCGGCATGGCACACATTGGCTGGGTGTATATCGAGGACTCAAGTTAAAGACGGCAGGCACGAAATGGGACGTCGTTGTGGAAGAGGTCAGTACGCAGGATCTGTTCAGCAGCAAGCTCGGCCCAGGAATTCTGGCGTTGTCGTTTCATGCGGCAGAATCCGGACGTCAGTGTGATCCCGAGTGGGGATTTGAATCCGATGTGGGGCATTCGGTGCTGATCCTGAAATCATCTTCTCCGGCATCACTTGAAGTGTTCGATCCGGCACCGGATTATGGCTTTGAGACGTGGAACGAAGACGTGCTGGCCAGCGTGCGAAACGGTATCGTATTAAGACTGGTGCCGCGTGATGGCTCGCGGACAGTCGTGCAGTTCGATCTGAAAGCACTCAAACACGACTGCAGCGCTTATCCGTCCATCGTCCGCCGTTAGCGTTGGCTTGTTTAACCGCGTGCCCGGCGGGCCGCGTGAGCAGTGTCCCGCCGGATGGATTTCCAAGCGCGGGGCGTTGCCCACGCGGTTAAACCGAATGTGCGATCCTCACCCGTGCTTTGATGTGTGCCACTGGCTCTGCCAGTGTTCTCCATCGGCATGAAACACGGGCAGCGCCAGTGGCACACAACCCATAAATCCATCACTCACAGAGCACTTGTGGAGTAAGATTGACAGAACCACAATCACAACAGGAACTTGATCGCCTCGCCACGCAGCTTTTCCACGCATTGGAGCAAACCGGAGACGTCCTGGTACTCGCTGAAAGCTGCACAGCAGGATTGATTGCAGCGACACTGGCTCGTGTGCCCGGGATGTCTCGACGACTTGCCGGATCGCTCGTCGTCTATCAGATCGACAGCAAGGTCGCGTGGCTGGGAGTTTCTGCCGATACGATTCAGCAGCACGACGTCGTGAGTTGTGAAGTCGCCGAATCAATGGCTACACAGGCATTGATCCGGACCCCGCACGCCACCATTGCAATATCAATCACCGGTCATCTTGGCCCTGACGCACCGGTCGGACTGGACGGCGTCGCCTGGCTGGCCATAGCCCGGCGCGGAATTAAGGCGATGACAGCGCAGTTGCAGTTGAAACCCGACTCTGCGTCCGATGCCAACACTGGTGAAAATCCCTGCAGTATCCGCCACTCCCGCCAAGCGGACGCTGTTCGTCAGGCTTTGACACGGCTGTTGGCGGCGATCTCGTAGGGCAGAACGTGGGGAACCGGGCACTTCTGGACGGACAATAGGGAAAACAGTTGTTCAGGTCAAAAAAAAGCGATACGCTGCACTGTCAAATCGACCACCGGATCAGTTGCGGAATCACAGCATTGGCCGAAGAAAAAAACAAACAGAAGTCGTCCGACCCAAGTCGTGTTCAGCGTCTGGGCGATTTTGAGCTGAAGAAGAAGCTCGGCAAAGGGGGCATGGGCGAAGTCTTTCTGGCTCGCCAGATCAGTCTGGACAGAATGGTTGCGCTGAAGACGTTGTCTAAAGAACTGGCCAGGAAAGGTGACTTCGTTGCGAGGTTTGAGCGTGAAGCGAAATCGATGGCAAAGATTGACCATCCGAACGTCGTGAAGATCTATGCGGTCGATTCTTATAAGGGAATTCATTTCGCTGCGATCGAATACATTGATGGTCAGAGCATTCAGAAATGGCTGGACCAGCTGGGACGATTCAGTGTGGCTGATGCTGTGTATGTCGCTATTATCAGTGCGGAAGCACTGAAGCATGCGCATTCACAGAACATGGTGCATCGCGACATCAAGCCGGACAATATTCTGGTCACACAGAAGGGCGTCGTCAAGGTTGCCGACTTCGGACTTGCGAAGGCAATGGACGAAGAGGTCTCCATGACTCAAAGCGGTACAGGACTTGGCACTCCGCTGTACATGGCCCCGGAGCAGGCGCGCAACGCGAAACATGTTGATGAACGCGTTGACATTTATGCCCTTGGCGCGACGCTTTATCATCTGCTCACGGGAAAGTTGCCGTTCCTGGGCAACACTGCACTGGAGCTGATCCTTGCCAAAGAAAAGGGAACATATCCGACGGCACGCAGCTTAAGGTCTGAGGTTCCGGAGCGGCTGGATCTGATCATCGACAAGATGATGGCGAAAGATCCCAACCACCGATACAAGAATTGCGACGAAGTTCTGCGTGATCTTATCGCTTTAGGAATCCACGGAGATGCATTGAGTTTTATTGACGGCGCGGTGCCAGGCGGATCGAGTCGTGGTGGCGGGGTGAATCCGTCAATTCCGGGAGGAACGCAGGGATTCCGCAAGTCGGTGGCCGCGACGCAAATGCCAGGTGCATCTACGCTGGGTTCCATGACCGATGCCGCCATGGGGGCGACTCGCATCTGGTATGTCCAGTTCGAAGACGAGCGCGGCAAAACTGTCGTGGAAAAGCACTCGACCGGTCGTCTGCTCAAGATGCTGGCCAGTGCAAAAATCACAGCGAAAGCCCGAGCCAAGGTCTCAGCCGACGGCACATACTATCCACTTGCGCAGTTCCCTGAATTCGCAAAAGCTGTCGAAGAATCACTGGCCCGAAAGACCATCTCGATTCGCAAGGAAGACATGCAGAGCCTCTACAAGAATGTGGATAAGGCTCAAAAAATGTTTCACCTGAAGCGAAAGATCAAGGACATGGGCCGCAATGCGATGAGCATGATTGGCCTGTTGATCATGTTGGCCGTGATGGCGCTGGTGATTTACTTTGCGATGCCATATGTCAAGAGTCTTCCCCAAAAGGTCATGGACATGATTGGCTGGGGTGAAAAATCCGGAGAAGAGAAACCCGAAACTCCGGAAGGTGAAGTTCCGCGTGAAAATCTTCCCGGCGGACGGGCACCGGGACCATGATTCGTTGATAGGAGTACACGCTTCTGCCTGTCGCGGTTATCTGGTGGCATGATGGACCCTTCTTAATCTTAATCTTAATCGATTTTGCCTTGGTTAGTGACCATCAATAACGACGTGTTGCTGGGGAAATTCGGAACACTGATCTTCGCTGATTAACGCTAATGCAGAGGCAGCAGACTCGGAGGGCTGACGCCCTGCCGCTCGCCTCACTGATTTTCTTCTGAGATGAGTGGTTATCAGCGGAGATGAGTGTTCAAAAAAATTCCAGATCTTACTTCTGACTTCCCCGCCCGTGTTTTTCCGTCGCACCAAAACACGGCGTTGTTTCTGGACAGGTTCTTAACTGACAGACGGCTGACCCCCCCCCTATGCCTCGGCTTAATTTTACCGGTCGGCGACGAATCTCGAAAAATCATGTGACAATCAGTGTCACGGGAATTGGCGGGATTGAGACGTTCAGTGCCGAACTTGAACTTGGAAGTTATGGTTTGCCGGATTCGGCAGCTGTAATCATTGAGGCATTCCGGCAACTGGAACTTGTCCGCTTTGAGTTTGGCACGGTCGGCAATCTGACACCACCAGGCAGTTGTCGACTGTCAGAATTCGGCACGCTCGCCGGATTGCGGTTCCGCATCAAGGTCGTGTCCACCGCAGAACCGCGCGGGCGACTCCTGGCCGTTGGCGATCGCATTTCGCCCCGCAATGCGGAACAGCAATCGTTGAGTCGCGTTCCATTGCTGGCGGTGCGCGCCCAGGATCTGGGGCGGGAAGTCTGGCGGCTGGATTTCACGGTTGAACCCTTGCTGCTGGTGAATCCACGCGTCGTCGCGAAGAAGCAGCTCGTGCAGTCCGTTGAATTTCAGTCGCTCGTTCTGCCCGAAATCCTGCGCAGCATATTGAATCGGATTCTGCAGGTAGAACAGATTCGCATTCCGGACGATTCAGACGAGTGGACGTCGCGGTGGCTGAAGTTTGCGGAATCTATGCCGGGCGTGGGCACTGTACCGGACGTGCCTGATCCGGAAAGCGATCTCGACTGGATCGACGCCGCCATCAGTTCTTTCTGCCGCTGGCGCAGCGTGGATCAACAATTCTCGGGCTTCTGGAATGCCAAAAGCCTGCCGGAAGATCCAGCGGGGTGACGGCTGTTCTGGTGATGATCTGCGCTTCATGAGGACGAGCCCGCATGGAGGCGACGTCTTAGGCCAGAATGCATTCCAGTTTTTTTTGCAGTCTGCGGGCCTCGGGTGATGATTCTCAGGGATGGGCTTTCCTGTTCACTCTTCAAATTTCGGTTTGAAGATAGACGTCAGGCGTCCTTTCTCCGTAAAATACATGGGTCCGGCGGGTTCGACCTGCCGGATTCCCACCACCACCAGTGCGACAAATTCCTGCGGTCGCATCCTTCCACATGGCCTAAAATCGGTTGACGTATGGCCTTAGTAAAACACAATCTGATCCCGCGCCACGAACTGTGTATGCTGTGGCTTTCCGCTGTAGCGGTGCTGATTCTGTTTCGGCCCGCATCGGGTGGCGAAGAGAATCGTGCCGTCAGCTTTGTGAACGACGTCATGCCAGTGCTGACAAAGGCGGGCTGTAATGCGGGCGTTTGTCATGCGAAAGCCGGGGGCGGACAAAACGGGTTTCAGCTTTCGTTGCTCGGATTTGAGTTTCAGGAAGACTACGAACATCTTGTCAAAGAAGGTCGCGGTCGAAGATTGTTTCCGGCAGCTCCGGAACGCAGTCTGCTTCTGATGAAAGCGACCGGGAAGATGCCGCATGGTGGCGGAGTTCGCCTGCAGACCGAGTCCGAGGGATATGCGCTGCTGCTGAACTGGATTCGACAAGGGGCTGGGTACGACGGGGACACGGCGCCGCAATTGACGAGCATTGAGGTGCAGCCAGGTCGCGGCACCGTGATGCGAAACGCGGCACAGCAACTGAAGGCAATCGCGAAGTATGCGGACGGAAACGAACGAGATGTCACGGGATTTGCCTTGTTTGAATCCAACGATAAGAGTATGGCGGATGTTGCCGATGGCGGGCTCGTGCAGGTTTCGGACATTCCTGGCAAGGTTGCCATCATGGTTCGGTATCAGGGCAGTGTGGCGGTCTTCAATGCATCTGTTCCGTTGAGTGCTCCGGTTGACAGCGTGCCCACTTCAAAGAGTTTTGTGGATGACTTCGTCTTCGGCAATCTGAAGGAAATCGGAGTTCCCCCGTCGCCGGTCTGTGACGATGCGACGTTCCTTCGCCGCATCTCGCTGGACATCTCTGGTCGCCTTCCTACTGACGCAGAATCAATGGCATTTCTGACCAGTCAGGACGCCGACAAACGCGATCAGGTCATCGACCGCCTGCTGCGAAGTCCCGAGTATGCGGACTTCTTCGCAAACAAATGGACGGCGATGCTGAAGAATCGCCGTGATGATGCCAGCGACATGACTTCGAACTTTGCGTTCTACGCATGGGTGCGAGACAGTCTGCTCGCGAACAAGCCTTACGATCAGTTGGTGCGCGAACTGCTGGCGGCGACCGGTACGGTGATCGCCAATCCGCCGGTGGCATGGTACAAGCGTGTGAAGGAACCGAAGCAGCAACTGGAAGATGTGGCGCAGTTGTTTCTCGGTGTGCGCATGCAGTGTGCGCAGTGTCATCACCATCCGTTTGAACGCTGGAGCCAGGATGATTATTACAGTTTTTCCGCCTTCTTCACACAGGTCGGCAGAAAGCCTTCAGCGACTCGCGGCGAAGACCTTATCTTCCACAAACGCGGTGTCGCCGGGGCTGCAAATATCAAGACTGGTCTGACGCTGAAACCTGCGGCACTGGGCGATGCGATCCCTGCGATTGCTCCTGACGAAGACCCGCGACTCAAGCTGGCGGACTGGATGAGTTCACCGGAAAACCCGTTCTTCGCGAAGGCCCTGGTGAATCGCTACTGGAAACATTTCTTTCGACGAGGCCTGATCGAACCGGAAGACGATATTCGCGACACGAACCCACCGACAAATCCGGAACTGCTGGCGGCTCTGGAACAACATTTCCATGCCAGCGGTTTTGATCTGAAAGAACTTGTACGAGTCATCACGCGGTCAAACGCATACCAGTTGAGTTCCGTCCCGAACCAGTACAACGTCGCGGATCAGCAGAACTACTCCCGCTATTATCCTCGCCGATTGCAGGCTGAGGTGATGCTGGATGCCATTGACGATTTGACGGGGGCTCAAACGGATTTCCCGAATCTCCCGACCGGCACGCGCGCGATCGCCCTGCCGGATAACAGCTACAATAACGCCTCACCGTTTCTGAAAGTCTTCGGGCGGCCGGAAAACGAGAGTGTTTGCGAATGCGAACGGGTGCAATCGTCGAGTCTGGCTCAGAGCCTGCATTTGATGAACGCCGGTGACATCAAGGCCAAACTCGCTGCGGGCAGTGGTCGAGCAGACCGACTGGCGAAATCCGAACAACCTGCGGAACAAAGAATCCGCGAATTGTACATGGCCGCATTCTCTCGCGAGCCACGGGCCGATGAATTGAAAGTGGCGTTGGATTATCTGGCAGAACCACGCATCGATGCGGCCGGTAATCCGATCGATGTGCAAAAAGCCAATACCGAAAACTTCCAGGACCTGATCTGGGCTTTGATCAATACGAAAGAGTTTTTGTTTAATCACTAGTAGGCCGGACCAAGCGCAGCGCCGTTCCGGCGATTGGCTGCCACCTGCCGGAACGGCGCTGCGCTTGGTCCGGCCTACCCTAAAATCAGGAAACAAAAATGAAAAAGAATCAAATCGAACATGTGATCGCTGAACTTCCGGACAACGTCAACGTCGATGCGTTGATTGAGCGGCTGCATTTGCTCGACAAGATTGATCAAGCCGAGCACCAGTTGGCTCGTGGAGAAGGGGTTTCTCACGAAGCTGCCGTACAAAGGCTGGATAGATGGCTGAAATAATCTGGGCTCCGCGAAATTGCTGACGGGCGACGAGCTGCCGTAATTTGGATAAGTTCAAATGCCAATAATGCTGGGGCTAAATCGAAAACTTGCGGGGCGAATAAGATGATTCGGAAGGTTAATTCTCAACTCAACAAGATTTGTGTTCAAGCAAGACGCCCTAACAGGCTGCTCCGGAGTCTGCCTCCCTTTCTAATCGGGATTCTTATTGCGCAAGCAGTCCACGCCCAATCCGTCTGCCTGCCGCTGCCGCGACTGTTGACCACCATGCCGATGGGCGGAACGGTGGGCACGCAGGTTGAAATCACCATCAGTGGCGAAAACATCGAAGACGTCAGCGAGCTGATGTTTACGCATCCAGGGCTGACCGCCACACCGAAGCTCGATGCAAGCGGTCAGCCGGAAGCAAACAAGTACATTGTGACAATTGCGGCGGATTGCCCGACGGGAGTCCACGAGGCTCGGTTGATGACGCGTCTGGGCATTTCGTCCGCGCGAGTTTTCTGTGTCGATACATTGCCGGAAGTCGCACAGACTGCACCGAACACGACGCTGGCTGCGGCGATGGAGTTGAAAGTCAACTCCATCTGCAACGCCGTGATGACAACCAAAGCCGTCGATCATTACGGGTTCGAAGCCATCAAGGGGCATCGGTATATCGTCAACTGCGCATCGCGAGGCATAGATTCGAAACTCGACGCCGTGCTGATTATCGGTGACTCGGCCGGTCGCGATCTGGTCGTCGAACGCCGCGGTGGCACGCTGGATTTCACCGCTACGGAAGACGGCAAACATGTGATCAAAGTCCATGAACTGACATTCAAGGGTGGTCCTGCGTTTTACTACCGCCTGACAGTGCAGGAACTGAATGCGGACGCGGCGATTCCGGAGTTTGCATCGACGAAAACCGTCAACTCATTCTCATGGCCACCGGCAGGACTTGCGGCCAGCGTTGCATCAGCTGAGACAGAGCCGAACAACGAGCAGGCTCAGGCTCAGAAGATTTCGCTGCCCTGTGACATTGCCGGGAATTTCTTTCCGGCGGCAGATGTCGATCGATTCGAATTTGTCGCGACAAAAGGCGATGTGTGGTGGGTGGAAGTGGCGTCTGAGCGATTGGGACGTCCGACCGATCCGGCTGTACTTGTGCAGCATGTGACCGGCGCAGGGGCCGGGGCCGATGAGAAACTGACCGATGTGGCGGAATTTACTGACATCGCCAGCCCGATGAAACCATCCAGCAACGGCTATGCTTACGACGGACCTCCTTACGATGGTGGTTCTGCCGATCTCATCGGAAAGCTGGAGATCAAAGAAGACGGCGTGCATCGCCTGCAGCTGACGGATCTGTTCGGCGGGACTCGCAACGACGTTCGCAACGTCTATCGCCTCGTGATTCGCAAAGCGGCACCCGATTTCGCGGTCGCGGCGTGGGGTCTGCATATGGAGCTCCGCAACGGTGACCGCAATGCACTTTCCAAACCGCTCGCACTGCGTGCCGGCGCGACAACGGCACTGGAAGTCGTGGCCGTGCGGCGAGATGGCTTCGATGGGGCGATTGAACTGGTAATGGATGGCCTGCCTGAGGGCGTGACGGCTCAGGGACTGAAAATTCCGGCAGGCCAGACTCGCGGCATCATGCTCATCACCGCCGATCAGAACGCACCTCGCGCGTTGACGAATGTGTCGTTCTACGGCAGAGCAGCTCTCGGCGAAGTCACGACGACCCGGCCGATGCACATGGCAGCGATGGCTTGGCCGATTGTGGATTCATGGGGTGAGATTCCAAGTCCTCGCCTGGTCACGGGGTTGCCCATTTCGGTCACGACATCTGAGTTCGCTCCGATCACAATCTCGGCGAGTGAGAAGAAGGTATGGGAAGTTGCGGCTGGTGAGAAGCTGACGATTCCGCTCGTGCAGACTCGCCGCAGTGAGTTTTCCGGATCAACTTTGCAACTGAGAACATTCGGAGTGGGGTTCGAACAGGTGCCGCGTTTTGATGTCTCGCTGGACGCCGATCAAGCGGAAGCTGTGCTGGATCTGGCGGCACTGAAAACTCCGCCAGGTGATTATCTGATTGCATTCTATGGCAGTGCAGTGGTGAAATACCGATACAATCCGGAGGCCGTGGCCACTGCCGAAGCGACTCAGAAAAAAGCGACAGAAGAAGCTGCCGTGGCCACGGCAGACGTTGAGCGATTGACGGCTGAAGCGGCAGCTGCAGCGTCTGATACCAAAGCCGCAGCCGACGCCGCCGTGGCGGAAGCGACGACGAAGAAACAAACCGCCGATGCTGCGGTCGCTGCCGCTGCCGCGAAACTCAAAGCGGCAACGGATCTGGCGGCACCAAGAGATAC
>CAZFDW010000072.1:0-18189 GCA_964517865.1 uncultured Chitinophaga sp. | reverse complement strand
GAATACAACATCAACGCTCCGGTCAGCATCAACGGCGGACTGGGGTTTGATACGGTGGTTGCCCTTGGCACTGAACAGAGCGATGCATTCATTATCACTGATAAAGGTATCTTCGGCGCCGGATTGAACATTCGGATTGATGGCGTGGAAGAAGCGCTCGAAGTTGACGGACTCGAAGGAGATGACTACTTCTATATCCTCAGTACCCGTGGGAACGTGATTACGACGGTGATCGGCGGACTGGGAAGTGACAGCTTCAATGTGGCTGGAGACGTTACTCAGCCGATATTCAGTCAGGACCTGAACGGTCGAAGTTCCGTGATCAACCAAGGCACCGTCAGCAGCCCGGGTAACCCCTACGACAAACTGCTGGTCGACGGAGTCGCAGTTTCGATCGCTGATGAGACTCAGAGTAAGGTGGTGATTACCGAGAGTGGCGGTTCCACCGAACTGATTGAAGACCAGAATGCGATTGATTCCTACCAGATTTTCCTATTCGATCCGCTGAACCTCAACGCAGCCACCGTTGCCTACCTGACTGTCTCTGCCGGACTTTCGTCAACATACGACCGACGTCTGGCGAAGCGAAACACGGGTGATGCCAATGGTCCGCACGAAGCAGACAGTGTGCTGGTGTCAATCGATGCAGGACTGACGTGGGTTCGTGCCGGAGTTCTGAAGTTTACGGCCGCAAACTGGGCAGTGCCGCAGACCGTGCTCGTCAAGGCAGCACACGACGATGCGATCGAGGGTGAGCGAAAAGTCATGGTCAGTCACAGCCTGACGGTCTTCAGCCCCAGTGCGGAAGATGTTAAGGCCTTTGATGGCGTAGCAATCCCGAACGTGGAAGTCCGCCTGCTCGACGATGATCTGGGTTCGCTGCTGATTCGCGAGACCGCCAATTCAACCCGCGTCCTTGAAGGTGACGCTGCGTCCGAAATCAGTGATACCTGGGATGTCCGACTTGCTGTGGACCCCACACAGTCCGTAACTGTGAATCTGGGATTCAGCGAAGCCAGCCAGATCAGGGTCTACGACGAGTTCAACAATGAGATTACCAGCCTGACCTTTGGCCCGGGCAATAACAACTGGCGGACCCTGAGGATCAGAGCGGTCGATGATGCAGTACGGGAAAACACGAGCGTACTGACGATCAGTCACACCTTCTCCTCCCTCGACCCCATCTACAGTGCCGCGGACTCCGTGGATCTGGATGTCACGATCTTCGACAACGATTCACCGAATGTTCTCGTCACCGAATCGAATGGTTCAACCCGCGTCGTCAAAGGCGTTTCGGGCGATGACTATGCACTGCGGCTGGTGAGCCGGCCGACGGCTGACGTCTACATCAATCTCTTCGGAGATGGACAGACTGTGTTCACCGGCGCCAACACTGTGGGACAGGCCGATGATCGGCTTGTGCTCCGCACGGTTGGAGAATCCTGGACGGCCAGCGTGGACTTTGCCACCAATGGCGCGGACCCGGACACGATCACTCGTACCGGCGGCAGCTGGGCCGATGATGGTGTCAGCGTTGGCAGTCTGCTTCAGATCAATGGCAGCGGTCCGTTGCACAAGGTCAATGCCATTAAGGACGTCCGCAGTGGCGATGTCGTCGTCAGCAGCAGTCTCGTCCTGACTCTCAATGGCAGTGTGTCCGGCCAGACAGACGGGATCGTTTCATTGCAACGCATGGTCTGGGCGGTGAAATTCACTGCTGCCGACTGGGCAACAGAAGTCAGAGTCTCGGTCGCAGCTGATAACAACTTCGCTCCGGATCCAGACCAGCGGTTCGTCCGCAGCGAACCTGTCCGCAATCATGTCGTGAATGGTATTCGAGGTCCACTGATCATCGAAGGCGGTGTCGCGGAAGGCAAAGACCGTTCAATTCGGCCGGCAGTGATGCTGCCGACTGAACAGACTGCGATGCCGATTGATCTCAACATCCAGACCGATGAAACAAAGCAGGCGGATCGGTTAAACGTGTTTAATGACTCCAGCACGGCCGACGATCGTGGCTGGATGACGGCCGTTGAACTTCGCAACGACGTGATCAAACTCGGTGACGCGGACCTCAACAACAATGTCCGCCCAATCAACCTGTCCGGTCTGGGGATGCGGCCTGGATCCGATGGACGAAGCACAGATCTCGTCGTGGATATCAGTGAAGCTCAGGATGGGAGCGGGAATATTACGATCCCTGGTGGCATTACGTTCGATGACATCGAGATTACCGAAATCCTCCTCGGACAGGGGAACGATCAGTTCCATATCGCAGCCACGAGCACAGGGACACCTGGGGCTTCTGGAAGCGTCGTCACGGTTGTTCACGGCGGCGGCAACACGGTGTTGAGTTCCGGTGTGATGGGCGGGGATGCCATAATTGTTACAGGCGGTGGCGGACCCGCGTCTCCGCTGGTGATCTTTGGTGATACGTCTCAGGACGGACGTCGTTACAATTCACGTCCGGATCTGGGCATCTTCACCGGCAACGGCGTCTTCTATCAAAATGCGGGAAATGACGTGATTGACGCGTCCGCCTCCCAGGGCGCAGTGACCATTTACGGTGGTCGTGGCAACGATCTGATTCGCGGAAGCCAGGCGGCTGATCAGCTGGCTGGCGGCTCAGGTGACGACACGATCTTTGGTGCGGGCGGCCATGATCATATTTATGGGGATTCGGGCTTCAACCTCGCGTTTGATGTGACGAAAGATGAAAACGACAACGCCGTTGTTTCCCGACTGCTGACAGTGCCGACTCTGGACACGGCCACCTCGCTGTTGCGCGATGGCCTGCTGGCTGGTCGCGATATGATCTCCGGCAATTCGGGTGATGACGTGATCTTTGGCGATCACGGTGTGATCGAGCAGTCGGCGGGCACGCTGCGGCTGATCAGTAACGGAAACGTCACCCTGATCCGCACCGACCGACCTGAAAACGGTGATGCGGACGTGATCGAGGGCAATGAAGGCAACGACCTGATCATCGCGGGTGCAGACAACGACACCGTATCTTCCGGATCGGGCAATGATCTGATCTTCGGGGATCATGGGCACGTCGCTGGCAATATTAATCTGACTTTGCTGCCGCTGAACACCGACACGCCGGCCTTTTCGTTTACATCCATCTTTACTCAGAACAGCGACTCTGGCGGCGATGATCTGATCAACGGTGGTGCGGGCGACGACATCATCATCGGCGGCCAGGGGTTTGATAAGATCCTTGGTGGCAGCGGAGACGACGACATCATCGGCGGGCACACGGTTGCTGATGGACAGGACTCCGGCGATTGGATCGACGGTGGTGCAGGCAACGACTTCATCGCTGGCGATAACGCCTATATTCGCCGCCAATCCAGCGCAATCGACGCACGATTTCGAGCATTGGTCGGCATGGAACTTCTCAGTTTTGATGGCAGTGCCAATGTCTCCGCCACACCACAGATCAATCCAGCCGGCACCGCTGGCCGCACCGTCATGCTGTTCAACCATACCTCGACAACAGTTCCAGGCGTGTACGGCAGCGACGCGATCGCGGGTGGCTCAGGCGACGACACAATCTTCGGACAACTCGGCAACGATGCCATTCAGGGCGACGGCGCTGTTGTCAACGCTGCAGGAACTATGATCTACAACGTCGCCCTTATGAAGCTTTCAGCCAATGACATCGACGGCGTCGGTACTGACGGGGACGACTACATCGAAGGCGTCGGCGGCAACGATACGATCTTCGGCAATCTGGGACAGGACGATATTATCGGCGGCAGCTCAAGTCTGTTCGGCACACCGACAGCCGCTCAACGGCCTGACGGCAGCGATCTCATCTTTGGCGGTTCCGGCACACACACTGGCCTCAACGATCTCGGCGACAACGGTAATATCTTCCGGATTGTCGGCATTAATGGCATCGCCAGCGGCAGTTACCTGACGTTTAACTACGACACTTACGGCTCGATACGCATCGTGCCACGCTCGACTCAATACCTCGACTATGCATTTGGTGACGACAACAACAACGCCTTCAGCGATGAAATCCACGGCGAGTCCGGAGACGACGTCATTCATGGCATGTCCGGAAACGACGTGATCTTCGGCGATGGACAGGATGACGATTTGATCGGCGGGGCAGGCAATGATCGCATCTACGGCGGAACAGGCGAAGACGGAATTCTTGGTGACAATGGCCGAATCCTGACGAGCCGCAATGGATTGACAGAGAATCTTTATGGAATCCTCACGCCGACAACGCAGGGAACCATTAATCTGCCAAATACGCTGATTGGGGCGATCACCAACGTCAGCGGACGTCTGAAAAAATCCGTCGATCTGGCAGCCTACCGACTTGGTGGCCATGACGTTATCTACGGTGGACTGGGTGATGACTTCATACACGGCGGTTTCGGCGACGATGCCATCAGTGGTGCAGAAGCCACCGCCACATGGTTCCTCACCACGCCACTCGGTGACGCGTCCGTGCTGAACTATGACGCCACAACCAGGATGTTTGCGGCCTACAATCCCGCAGATTCTCTCGCGAAGATTCCCGGGTTTATTCTGAATTTCGAAGCGACCGGCGCCGACGGCAACAAGATTAACGACGGCATGGACAGTCTCTTTGGTGACGAGGGCAATGACTGGATCGTCGGTGGTACCATGAATGACCGCATGTTCGGTGGTATGGGCGACGACCTGCTGAACGGCGACGACAATCTGGAAACCAACGACGGTCTCAACAACGCTCCGGATGCACCGCTGTACGCAGACGCAGACTTCGCCTTCGGTGGCGGCGGATTCGACGTCATGATCGCCAACACCGGAGCCGACCGGCTTATCGACTGGGTCAAACACTTCAACACGTACGTCGTACCGGTGATTCCAACCGTCGCCAATCCGGCAGTTGCGAGTCCAACGGTGCTGCGCGAGGCTTCGCCGATCCTGACGCAGTTCCTGCGAGACCTTGCATTTTCGTCTGGCTTCGATGCCGACACAGATCCGCTGTCCAACGAGTTCTACGCCGAACTTGGCCTTGTCACGAACGAAGACGGCCAGACATGGTTCGACCAGATTTGGCAGAAGCCCGACCGCGACCCTGTGCCGAGCAATCTCTATACGGGCATTGATACGCTCGGTGGTTTTGAAACCCTGCCCGTGGCCGGGATTCGCATCGTGCAGACTGCCGGCATCACCGTCAATGAATACAGGGCCAGCAACACGATCCTCGTCGCTTTGACATCGCCACCACAGCAAAACGTTGTCCTCACGATCGTGTCGCAGAATACTGCGGAAGTCATCGTGAACACCTCGACGCTCACTTTCACACCGCTCAACTGGAACATCCCACAGGCGGTGACCGTCACCGGGGTCGATGACACGCTGGTGGACGGTCACAAACAGGTTAACATCACGATCTCTGTGAACACGGCTCTGTCGGCTTCGTCGTATGCGGGTGTGGCTCCGCAGACAGTCGTGGTCACCAATCAGGACAACGACCTGTCAAAGTCGACGATCAATGGCCCGGCCGCTGTGACCGCCGCTCAGCGCCCGACGATCACCTGGACCAGTGATCCTGCCGCTGCGGGATACGATATCTGGATCAGCAATGTCTCGACAAGAAAAAACCCTTATCTCGTCGCGACATCTACCACCAACACTTTTACGCCGACAGCCGATCTCGGAATCGGCGTCTTCGATCTTTGGGTGCGATCGTTCCGCTCAGACGGAATCAAAGGCCTGTGGTCTGCCATGTATCGCATCCAGATCAATACGCCCGTCAGCATCACGCCCCCTGCCGCCGTGCAGCCGACGTCGCGTCCGACGATCACATGGGCACCGCTTGTCGGAGCTGTGCGTTACGATGTGTGGGTGAATAATCTGACAACTGGTCAGAACCCGGTTGTTCGTGACCTGAACGTCACGACAGCCTCCTGGACCCCGCCAGCCGACCTTCCAATTTCGGCCTACCGCATCTGGGTCCGCGGCATCGACGCCAGCGGCCGATTTGCACAATGGAGTGTCGCAGCAAACTTCCGAATTGCCACAGCACCGACACCGATCGATCCTGTCGCTTCGACCTTCGATCGCACGCCGACGTTCACCTGGACGCCGGTGACAGGAGCTGTCACATATTCCTTCCAGCTGCGCAACCTGACGACCGGAGTGACGGTCCATAACATCCTGAATCTGCCCACGCCGACATGGACGGTGCCGACAGATCTGCCGACCGGAAACTACCGTTGGTGGTCCGTCGCCGTCGGAGCAAACTCGTTGCAAGGCAATTGGTCCGCACCGACCGACTTCTCTGTCGGAGGATTGGCAAAGTTCACAACACCGTCCGGCACCTACGGCACCACGCCCACATTCAACTGGCTGGCCGTCGGAGGAGCTGCACGGTACGAAATACAGATCATCCGTGTGCAGACCACGCAGACCATCGTGGTTAACGAAACCAACATCACCGGCACGAGCTACACCGTTCCGAATCCACTGGTCTCCGGCGGACGGTACCGCATCTGGATTCGCGCCATCAGCACGACGGGCGAAGTCGGCGCATGGAGCCCGACGCTCGAATTCTCTGTCGCCGCCACAGATTCAATACGCAGCGAGGAAGCGTCGTTAAATGAACTGACGAACCTCGATGTACTCGACGGCCTGCTTGTGAAAGTGGTCCACAACCAGGCTCAACCACGCATTGTCGCAGCTAATCAGGAGATGGTAAAAGTCTTCGTATCTTCTCCAGAATCGGCCGCCCTCGATGCCGAGGTTCTTATCGCTCCCGATGCTTCCTTCAACACGGATGCTTCCATCAACACAGATGCCGATTTGATCGAAATCGACACAATGATAGACGAGATCGTCGCCGACTTACTTTTCAACAACTCCATGACTTGAACTGGCGGAACGACAAACCTCAGGATGTGCGAAGAAAGTAGCTCTGTTGGCGTATGAATTCTTACCGGCAGGATGGATTGCCATCCTGGCTGGTTGCGCTTGGGCGGCGTGTTGACAAAAAAGTTGTGCAGCATTGCTGATCTCGCTGAATTGACTCTTGCAGAAGCGAATCCCCGCCAGTATTCTCAAAATCCGACGCAAAAAGCGGCTGTTCACCAAGTCAATCATCCATCCAAAGGCTACACAGGGGAAATTTCATCAATGGCCAGACAACTCCTCATTTATCAGACGGCCGTACCACTTAGCTTCGCAAACCACGGCGGTATCTCTCTCGAAGCGGCAACCAACTTTGAATTCAGCGCTGGCGTCAATGCCGTGCCGTTGATGGCCGTAGAACTTCCGCACGCTGCTGTTGAATATGCGATCGTGTTCACTGTCACCGAACAGGATGTCATCCCCGCAGCAGTCTTAGGCATCAGGAACGAACAGAATCTATTTCTTTCTTCGGATGCGAAATGGGAAGCAAAATATATCCCCGCCTTTATTCGACGATATCCGTTTGTCTTCTCCACCAGCGCCGACGGCAAAACTTTGATTCTGTGCATCGACGAAACTCATCCGGGTATTAACCGCGAAGGGCGTGGCAAGCGGCTGTTTGATGAGGATGGTAAACCGTCTGCATTCACTGAACAGGTTCTGACGTTTCTGAAGGAATATCAGACGCAATTCGAACGCACACGGCTTTTTGGCCGACACCTGAGGGACCTGGGACTGCTCGAGCCGATGCAGGCCGAGGTCACGACTCCTTCGGGCGAAAAGCTGAAATTAAGTGGCTTCCATGCAGTCTCCCGCGAGAAACTCCGCGCCCTGGACGCTGACTCACTGGCATCTCTGGCCCGCACTGACGAGCTCGAACTGATCTACCTGCACCTCTATTCGATGCGTAATTTCAGCAATGTCAAGGACCGCCTGCTCAGCTCGCTGGTCCCCACCGAAGCCGTGACCGCTTGATGGTTGTGCGTGAACCTGCCCTCACAAGATGGTTGAACTTTCTGGCAGATTGCCCCCTTGTTGGCGCCGAGGGGTCCATCAAGCTCTCGGCCCGTGGGATCTGCAGAGACCGCTTTCTCGCAGCGCTCAAACGCAGCAGTTTTGACTGGGATCGGTTCCAGCGTCTCTGTGTGTCCATGCAGCTTCCCGAGGAACATCTTGCACCACTCAGCGAAGCGTTCAATGAGGCCAATCAGATTGGTTTCGGATTTGAGGCGGACCAATCCCGGGTTGTGTACAAGTTATACTTTGAATTCTGGGATCGCCTGGTTCGGGAAATCCGCACCGATCCCCGAAATGTCACGCCACGCCCCCTGCACCTTGGCCTCAAGTGGGAACCTGCTGCTCCGAACAGGGTGATCGCCGCAACATACACCTGTTTCCCCCTTTTATCGATCGGCGGAATCCTGCGCCGTCTCTCTGCGCTTCCTGACTCGGAGAGCGTATCCGTGCGAACGACCAGGAGCGTCATCGATCGTGCCGCGCCTCAACTGCGAAACGACTCCTTCATTTACCTCGAAGCGGGAGAAGAATCCTCAAACAGACGTTCTTATGATCTGAACCTCTATAAGGCAGAATGCAAAATGCACCATATGATGGATCTTCTGGACGCGGCTCGTGCTGCCTATGGCCTGCCTGAGCAGGCGACGCGCCATCTGGAAACCGCCGCCGAACAGCGACTGGGGCACATCGGTGGCGGTCAGGGAAGGGATGGGAAAGACTATCTGTCCATCTACTACGAAATCGACTGCCTGCCTCTCTGAAAGCCTTCTTTCTGCACACTTTCTGCGTCAATGTTTTCAAGCATCGACACGCGTCATTCACGCGAATGCCGGGTATTCCGACCCAGTGTTTCCCGCAATTTTGTGCATTCGGTTGTCCCAATTCGGTTGTCCATTTCATGCGACGCAGCGAGACAACCGAATGAGGGACAACCGAATGAATCGCACGGAAATAAACCACGGACAGCCTGTACGCATCTCGGACCAGTCGCTCTCCAGAATCTTGAAAATGTGGCAGTCGTGGCCGCGTGAGGTATGACCATTGTCAGCCAACAATTGGAATCTGACAAGAATCCCCGACACTAATTCGTCAGATGGAGGTTGATTCGGGCAAGCCTTGCAATGGAATGACAGTAATTCGGCGGCAGTGTTCGGCAGAGTGTTTCTGCAGAAGCTGCTGCCACTCAGGCTACTGGTTGCGAAGAAATGCCTGCACGTCGTGACCGGTCCCCGCAGGACAATCTCCCATGAATTCCTTTCTTTCAACACTCGCGTACCTCGACCCGGGCACGGGAAGTATGTTACTTCAGGCAATCGTTGGCGGGAGTGCCGGATTGTTTGTGCTTGCCCGGCACGTCTGGCGATCCTTTCGCTATGCGAAAGTGAAATCAGTGACTGACCCGATTCAGGTTCAGGACTGACGGTTGTCGATGTCATTCAACTCTGTTGCGGCGTTTGAGCGCGGCTCGTTTCGTGATCGATCCGGTCGTGTCTTTCATCGGCATAACCAGGTTTTCCGCGCACTGGGTCATGATGGCCTGCTGGACTGGAATGCGGTCTCGCAGAAGCCTTTCGTGCAGACTGCGATGCAGTCCGGGTGCATCGTGCGCACAGAAACTGTTACCGACGTCACGCCACCCGGCGCAGGTTTTGATTGCACGGCCGTGTTGCAGCATGCAACCATTCCGGTCATCACATGGCCGTTTGAATGGTCATTCAGCATGCTGCGTTCTGCGGCATTGCTGACCCTGGAATTGCTGGAACAGGCCTTGTGCGACGACGCGATTTTGAAGGACGCCACGCCATACAATGTGCAGTTTGTCGGATCATGTCCGGTCTTTATTGACACCAGTTCGATTTTGCCGTTTGAGCCTGGTCAGATCTGGGATGGTTATCGTCAGTTTTGTCAGATGTTTCTGTATCCACTGATGCTGCAGAGTTGGAAGAACGTTGATTTTCAGCCTTGGCTCCGTGGTTCACTGGAAGGCATTTCACCCCAGGACTTTTCGTCGTTGCTCTCGCTGAGTGATTTGTTCCGGCGCGGAGCATTCTCACACGTCTGGCTTCATGCTCGGCTGCAATCGCAGTTGGGGGTAAGGCCAAGGGTCGCCGATTCAATGAAGGCAAGCGGATTCAATCGCGACATGATCCTCAACAACGTGCGGGGACTACGGCGAATTGTGGAACGGCTGGCATGGAAAGCCAATTCATCCACGTGGTCCGACTACGACAAAACCTCAGAGCCCGTGCAGCGCGACGCGGCCGCGAAGGAAAAGTTCATCGAGGAGGTCTGTCAGGCAGGATCCGGGCAGTCGAAACCATGGACGACTGTCTGGGATCTGGGCTGCAATCAGGGACGCTATTCCCGGCTGGCGGCAAATCACGCGGAGACAGTGCTGGCGATTGATTCAGATCACCTCAGCGTAGATCGATTGTTTGTAGCGCTCAACACTGAACGCAACCGAACGATCACACCAGTGGTCTGCAACCTCGCCGACCCGGCACCGTCACTTGGCTGGCGCCTGCAGGAACGACAGTCGCTGGAACATCGGTCAAAACCGGAACTGGTCTTCTGTCTGGCGTTGATTCATCATCTGGTCATTGGCTGCAATCTGCTGCTGGCCGATGTCATCGACTGGTTGGCGTCGTTGAAGGCGACTGTGGTACTGGAATATGTGGACCGTGAAGACGCTCAAGTGCAGCAATTGCTGGCGAATCGCGAGGATGTATTCTCTGACTACAGCCGGGACGCATTTCGTGCGCAGGTTGATCGAGCGTTCGTTGTGGTGAAGGAACAATCGCTGGCAGCAGGAAAACGCACGTTGTTCTGGCTGCAGCCGAAAGGCTGATGATCATTCATGGCGAATTCTCAACAGGCCGACGTCCTCTGGAGACAATTCGACGGCTGATGGAAATTGATGGCAGTATGTCAGACTCCCGAAATAGTGACAATTCACGTACGCTGCGCACCTGCTTGCTGCATCTCGGTACACTGAATGCATTTGCAGTGGTGCAGCCGGTGTTCGATCGGATGATTTCTAATCCGCAATATCTGCGACTGGAAAGCTATTCCGGGATTGCGATCACTTTCGTGGTGAGCATATTCCTGCTGGCGATTCCGATCTTCGCGACAGCGAGTGTGGCGATTCTGCGGATGTTGAGACTTCCGAAAGTGGCTACTGCTGTGTTCGCCAGCATTGGCACACTTCTCGTTGCGTTGCTGATCAATATCGTTTTTCGCTGGATACAGTGGTGGTTCGACCTGCGCAGCGCCGGTGTACCCGACGTGCTCCTTGCGGCGATGAGTGTGCCGCTGGGGATCGGGTGCGCGTGGATGTATCGCCGGTTTAAGTGGCCAGGACAAATCCTGAATCTCGCGGCGATCGGAATCATTCTCTTTCCGCTCAACCTGCTTTCAACTCCGGCGATGCGTGCGGAACTGCTGGGCATACAGGTAAAGAAATGGATCGACCTGCGAGCCGGCAATCCGGTACCCATCGTGATGATTGCTTTCGACGGCTTGTGCAGCATGGCTCTGCTGAACGAGAGGCATGAAATCGATGCTGTTCGATATCCATCGTTTGCGCGGCTGGCAAATCAGAGTACGTTCTATCGAAACGCAACCTCAGTGCATTCCAGGACCTCACATGCGCTGCCGGCGATTCTGACCGGGCAACTACCCCGGCCCCACGCCGTCAGTGCGGTAGAAAGCGAATACCCCGAGAATCTGTTCCGCCTGATCCATGACACGGCACAGTACGATATGACCGTATTTGAGCCTGTGACGTTTCTGTGTCCGACCGAACTTCGCCAACTCGATCAGACAACGTCTTTTACCGGACAGGTGACGCGACTGACGGACATGCTGCTGCGCGTCTACGTGGCAACAACAGCGCCTGCTGATGTCGATTTCTGTCAGCAACTGATTCCCAAAGTCTGGTTTGGATTTGTGATCGACGACAGCGGGCAGCATCGTCCCGCAAAAGGACTGGTGACCTACAACTGGGATGCCAGGCACGATGCTCAGGTTGCTCACTTCACAAGAACACTGCAACCGACTGCAAAGCCGGGGTTTCACTTTCTCCATGTGGTCATTCCGCATGACCCGTGGAGTTATATGCCATCGGGGAAGTCGTATATGATGGACAGCGGAATTGCAGAACCGACGCCAGGCACGCAGCCATCGGGCGGTGCACAGTGGGTAGCGGATGAACTGTTCGTCAATCTTGGCTGGCAACGATATCTGCTGCAACTGCAATTTGCGGATCGATGCCTGGGGAAGATACTTGAACAGTTGGAAGCCACGGGTGAATTCAACCGGTCGCTGGTGGTGGTCGTAGCGGATCACGGCATGGCGTTTGTTGCAGGACAAGACCGCAGAACACCGGCAAATGAGACGCTGGCTGATCTGATGTCAGTGCCCATTTTTATCAAGACTCCTCAGCAGTCCGCCGGTCATACAACCGATCGTAGCGTGGAAACAATCGATGTGCTTCCCACGATCGCCGATATTATTCGAATGCCGCTACCCGGCGTTGTTGACGGTGCGTCACTCGTGGATGAAAGCGTTTCTGAGCGACCTCGAAAGACGATGCACTTTGATTACGATCAGGTGACTCTGGTCAATCCGGAGTTTCCTCAGCGGTTCACATACGTCGATCGCATGCTGGCGGTATTCGGTTCGGGAAGCAATGCCGACCGCATGTGGAAGCTGAACACGATTCCCGAGCTTGTCGGCATAGAACTCACCGCATCCGACATCGGATCTGCGTCGCGATGGACATGCAACCTGAGTCGTGGCGGGGATCAAATCGATCCGGAGCACCCTGACTTTGTGCCGTGCTATTTTTCTGGAAATCTGGCCGGTCCTCAACTCACGCACCCCGTGCAGATCGCGATTGCCCTGAATGGGCGCATTGAATGTACCACGCGCACCGGACTTGAGACTGCGACACCTCGTGAGTGGACAGCCCTGCTGCAGGATGTTTTGTTCCGGACGGATGGGAACAGAGTGCAATTGTACGAAGTTGAGCAGACTGCTGACGGTTGTGTGCTGCATGAGATTGCGTACCAATAACCCATCATGTCTCCCTGCATCTCCAGGAACAACGACGGTTTCGAGATCGCGCGGCTTTCAAACAAAGAATGCTGCTGGTAGCATCGCGTTAATCTACAGTGCCATTTCTGCTTTGCTCGCTGAGTTGAATGTAACAATTACGCACTGGCTGACCAATCCCTGAATCGACACTGCCACCCTGCAAAACCGGCGCGATGAATCCTGCGGACCGATTGTTCACTTCCGGTTGACCTGCCAAAGGTTCGAAATGCCCGCGATCGAATGCGATCCAGCAGCGATTGATTTTCATGTCCGGAGTCACTGTCGATGAAGTCTTTTGTTTTGCGTGTTCGGCCAGCATTCACACTGATCGAACTGCTTGTTGTGATCGCAATCATTGCGATTCTGATCGCATTGCTGTTGCCCGCGGTGCAGCAGGCGCGGGAAGCGGCTCGGCGGATTCAATGCCGAAACAACCTGAAACAGATGGCTCTGGCGATTCACAATTATGCGGATGTGTACCGATATCTGCCGCCCAGTGCCTGTATCAATCCCACCATCACGGTGACCGGCAACAACGGCTCCTGGGGAATTCATGGCCGGATTTTGCCGTATCTTGAACAAGGCAACGTCTACTCCAGAATTGATCTCAGTACGGCATGGGATTTTCAGCAATCGTTCAGCGGACTGAAGATCCCGACTTATGCCTGCCCCAGTGATCCCAAAAGCGACCGGTCCCGAGACGCGGGCGGCGGACGCGCTATTCTGTATCCGACGACATACGGTTTCAGCTTCGGAACATGGTTTGTATGGAATCCGGTCACCGGGGCCGGTGGAGATGGCTCGACCTATCCGAATTCCAGACTCAGCTTTGCTTCATTTTCCGACGGCACCAGCAATACTCTGCTGGTGGGAGAAGTGAAGGCATGGACCCCTTACCGTCGCAATGGCGGGCCACCGACAACAGCAATTCCAATGACCGTAGCCGAAGCCGAGACAATTGTGGCATCTGGTGTCGAATTCAAGGACACCGGTCATACGGAATGGCCGGATGGTCGAGTGCATCACGAAGGCTTCACGACAACGCTCCCACCAAACTCGAAAGTGCCGTGTGTCAATGCCGGCGTCACGTATGACTGTGACTACAATTCGTGGCAGGAAGGCAAGAATGGAATCAACGGGCCACCGAGTTACGCGATCATTACGGCTCGCAGTTATCACACAGGCATTGTTCAGGTCACTCTGGTTGACGGTTCAGCCCGGACAATCTCCAGCAACATTGATCATGGCGTCTGGCGTGCATTGGGAACTCGCGACAACGGCGAGGTGATTGGAGAGTTTTAGGTCGTGTGTCGTGGCTTTTCAGGTGCCCCGGGCCTTTCAGGTGGGCCTTTCAGGTCCCCGGCACCTGAAGTGTAAATGGCTTCGTGTAACGGACCGACTGCGAGATACGGAACTCATCCATACTGCCGTGGTAGTACCGAGTCAGGCTCTGACCGTCATTAGACACGGCAGCCCCGAGAAAGAACTTTTCAACTTCGGTGAAACGAATGCGGGGATTGTTTGGAGTCTTGTCAAGATCCACAATCGTTCCACCACTGCGAAGAGGCACGCCATCGACATAAAGCCTCACTTCATCGCCATCCCGCACGAAGGCCGCGTGATGTCGAACGTTGTACAGATCAGTGCGTTTGTCGGCTCGCGTGAATGAGTAATAGACAGTCCTCACCAATCGCTCGATCCCGGCCCCGAACCACCAGCCATCATTGGCGCGATCCATTTCGTGCTGACAAAGTCCGCGTAACTCCTGATGTCTAAGTTCGCACCCTGCGGACCAACGAGCACCATACCGCCAATTGAGAGCATCCATTCGATGGCCTCGCGTTGTGGCGTCGGAGTATTCAGGCCGGTTCCCGTCGTGAAACTGGTGCTGGTTCGAGCAACCGGACCAGGAGTGTTTATGCGCTGCAGGGTTCATTTGGAGCGACGAGCTGCATGTGAAACATTCCACTCTTCAGTTCCCGGATCATTCGCAACATGCGATCGACTTCGCCGCGTTCAATTCAGTTCAGTTTGCTTCAGGCCATCGAATGCGTCGTTCAGAGTCGTTATCCAGTCTTTGAGTGTCGATGAACCAATTTTTTAACAAAAGATTGTGAAGTTTTGCGTAACAGCCTATGATGGATGGACAAGAGCGTCCTTGAAGAGAGAGCTGATGCGCGGTTTTGTATCCCTGTTGCTGATCTCCGTAATAGTTGCCTGCCAAGGTCTGTACGCCTTGGATACGCACTATGGGTGCACGTCAGAGCTGTCGAGTTCGCAGTCAAATCGACCGCATTTTCATGTTCATGGCGCGCATTCGCACGGGTCGCATCACCACGCTCGCGGGCACCGCCATGATCAGAAGCCTGAGCTGCCCGCAGTCACTGGTGAGTCTTTTCCATCGCATGACGCGGATGCCTGCTATTGCCCCGATTCTGTCAGCTCGACGATCCAGCGTTCGAGCACTGCAGACGCCATCGATTACTTGTTGAGTGATCTGGCCTCTGGTTTCAGCGAGATCATCGTCTTAGTAGGAAGCCCAGCTCTTGATGTCCGGCCTGATTCGCCGCGTCAATGGAGTAATGCGCGCATTCCTCTGTATCTGCGGAGCCTCGCAATACGCTGTTAGGCCAGGCTTTCGGCACGTACGCCGCACCGGTGCTGCCCTCACCTTCGACGTCACATTTGACATGGCGTCCGGAGCCATCGCGTTCACGGCACATCGACTCCCATGCGTCCCCTGTCGATCGATTCGGGACGACACGACTTTGGTGAGCGATATGCGGTATCCCTGTTCAATCTCAAGGTGTCCTCATGCGACTTTCAAAAAGCGTTCCCATCTTTGGCGGCATGATTCTGCTCGGGGCAGCCGCCTTTCTAACGCGTAATTCATGGACCACTCTGCTAACGCGGACGAGTGCTTCACTGGTCGCGACAGAGCAGACAGCTCCGCCGATTCAGGAGGCGAAAACACTCAAGATGAGCGAGCAGGCCCGAAAGAATCTGGGGCTGGTCTCGAAACTCGCAAGACCTCAGGCCTATTGGCGGACGATTGAGGTACCCGGCGAGATTGTTGATCGACCAGGCTATTCAGACCGAGGTGTCACCTCGCCGGCAGTCGGTGTTGTGACAGAAGTGCATGCGTTCCCGGGCGATACTGTGAAGCCCGGAGCTCGTCTTTTCACGCTGCGACTTTTCAGTGAATACCTGCAAAACACGCAGGCGGAGTTGTTTAAGGCCACGCGGGAAGTTCAGTTGATTACTGAACAGTACGCCCGGCTCGAAGTTCTCGCAAAATCCGGCGGAGTTCCCGAAGTACGGCTTATCGAACTGGATAATCAACTGCGACGACAGAAAGCTCTGATTCAGTCGTGTCAACAGGACCTATTAACACGCGGCCTGAATCCAGAGCAGATCAAGAGTGTTGCCGACGGAACGTTTGTTTCCACCATCGACGTTGTTGCTCCGCCAGTCATCGATCACACCGCTCAAGCAAATGAAATTCAGCCTGTTGCGTTTGAATCGACCGGCAGCAATGTCGATGGACTCGCCTACGAAGTCCAGGAACTGAATGTCGAACTCGGGCAACAGGTGCAGGCAGGGCAATTGCTGTCCACGTTAGCCAACCATCAGGCCTTGTTTATTGAGGGGCATGCATTTAAACGTGAAGCCTCATTTCTGGCGAAGGCGGCCGAAAACAAGTGGCCGATTCGATGCGCGTTTGCAGAAGATGATCAGGTTGACTGGCCCGCGTTTGATCAGACTCTGGAAATCCGGCACCTTGCGAACTCCATCAATTCAGTGACCCGCACTTTCAACTTCTTCATTCCGCTCCTGAATCAGTCTCGATCGTATGACAAGGACAACCAGACCTTCATCGTCTGGCGGTTCCGACCGGGCCAGCGTGTACGCCTGCAGGTACCTGTTGCAGAACTCAAGGATGTGCTGGTTCTGCCTTCCGCAGCCATTGTGCGGGAGGGACCGGAGGCTTACGTGTTTCAACAAAACGGGGATCTGTTCAATCGCCTGCCGGTCCATGTGCTTCATGAAGACAGACTGGAGATTGTGCTGGCGAACGACGGCAGTGTGAAGAAGGGACTGTATCTCGCACAGAGTGCTGCGGCGTCGCTCAATCGCGTGCTGAAGGCCCAGGCTGCCAGTGGCGTTCGGGCCGATGTGCATGTGCATGCGGATGGAACGGTGCATGCTGCGCATTGAATTTTGGATTTTCAATTTTCAATTTTGGATTGGAGGGAGAGCAGCATGGACGAGACGGGGTTGAAACAGCGGACCAAGGCGTTTGCGTTGCGAGTGATGAAACTGGTGGGAGCGTTGCCAGAGTCGACCGTGGGACGGACGATAGGGAAACAATTGGTTCGTTCGGCAACATCTGTGGGGGCGAATTATCGAGCAGCTTGTCGCGGACGATCAAAGCCTGAGTTCGTCGCCAAACTGGGGATCGTCGTTGAAGAAGCCGACGAATGCGGCTACTGGCTTGAGCTGATCATTGAGGGCGAGTTGTTGAAAAAGACTCTCGTCGAGCCACTTCTTCTCGAAGCAAACGAAATCACTGCCATCATGGTCGCATCCCACAAAACGGCCCAGTCCTCACTCAAAAGCCCCGGATAAAGATCTTCGAGTCTTGTTGCAATCCAAAATCAAAAATTGAAAATCCAAAATGTTAAATGCTGTCATCCGTTTCGCCCTTCGCTATCGCATGCTGGTTCTTGTCATCAGCATGGCGTTAATGGTCTACGGTTCGTACCTCGCCACCCTGATGCCGATCGATGTGTTCCCCGACCTCGACCGGCCGAGAGTGATCATCATCACCGAATGTCCGGGGTTGGCGACAGAGGAAGTCGAGACGCTGGTGACACAGCCGATTGAAATCGCTTTGCTGGGAGCCAGCGGGGTTCAGGCTGTCCGCAGCCAGTCAACTGCCGGTTTGAATGTAATTTACATAGAATTCGACTGGAACACGGATATCCGCGCGGCCCGGCAGACAGTTCAGGAACGACTGACAACGCTGGGCAGTATTTTGCCTGAAGGCATCCTGCCGCAGATGACGCCGCCAGCGTCGATCATGGGACAGATCGTGGTTGCTGGACTGTACCGTCAGCGCGGGCCGACAGGCGGAGATTTGTTTCCCAT
>CAZFDW010000071.1:0-18316 GCA_964517865.1 uncultured Chitinophaga sp. | reverse complement strand
TTCCGGGTTCAATCGCACAGTTTTTCCACGAGAAAATGCTTCACAGCGTTGCCCGCACGCGGGGCGCGGATTGAAACAATGCACGGCCCATCGGTAAACGTCGTCGGGCACTTTCGCCCCGCACGCGGGGCGCGGATTGAAACATAAGATCCTCATTGTTGATGGAATCAATGTTGTGCTTTCGCCCCGCACGCGGGGCGCGGATTGAAACTGGCATACTCTGTGGATGAACGTAGGCGCCATGCGTTGGAGTTATGCGTGACGCTCCGATCCGGCGGGCGACAAAGCCGTGAAGCTGCGGTAGACTACGTCCGCGCAGAAGAGGGCCTGCCGGGATATCCAACAGACGAATCAAACCATGGTGACAGCAACATCAAATTTCAATCCCTATCAGGCACCGAGCATGCCGACATCGGATGCTTCGCTCGCTCCCGACACGGAGTTTCTGTTCAATGACAAAGTCGTTGCCGGTGCCGGGACAATTGTGTTGCCGCGAGTCTGCGTGGTCAGTGGATCGACAGATTCGCTGTTGGCTCGCGAAAGTCGCCTGTGGTGGTGTACTCGCTGGATCATGATCACAAGGAATGCGATGATTTTTGCGGCTTTGTTCGGCGGAATCCCGATGCTCATGAACCTTCCGCCCGGAGCGATGGGAGTGTCTTCCGCAACGAATATCGCGGCATGGTCACAACTGGTGATTGGTGCCGGACTGATTTTGGGAGCCATCGCACTCGTCACTGCGAATTATGTCCTGCGATCGTCGATACAGGTCCGCTGGTTCATTTCCCGGAGAGTTGCCAATCGGACCTTTTACGTCTCAATCATTAATCTGGTGTTTGGGATTGGCTGCACAATTGGCATGATTTTCTGGGGAGGTAACGCAGGGTTCGGAATACTTGTCGTACCGGCCATCTTGGTCTTCGGGTCGGTCGTGCAATTGATTCAAGGCAAACGTATCCTGTACGTCGCGGATCAGCAGGATGGTTTGTTTCTGATCGGTGGACTGTCGGACAAGTTTCTGACGGAAACAAAACGCATGGCCGACGAGTATACAGCAAGAACTGGTTCATCATCCCCGTGCGGTGTAAGCAGAAAGTTACTGGTCGAACAATGAACGACTCAACTGACGCATGTAACTGACGAACGCATCGCTGTTGCGGAAGGTTGCATCTCTGGATCCTGGCCACGTGATTGCGAGCGATGTCTTGATTTCCGCCGGAGAGCCGGTGAGAACAACGACCTGATCGCTCAGGAACACGGCTTCCTGAATGTTGTGCGTGACAAGCACGGTCGTCAGCCTGCGATCTTCGTGCAGACGACGGATGTCTTCCTGAAGTCGCATTCGCAGAAAGTCATCGACGGCCGCCAGCGGTTCATCCAGCAGCAGGACACTCGGGTCCGTCACAAGAGCTCGGGCAAGTGACAATCGCATCTGCATGCCGCCGGACATCTGCGCCGGACGCTTCGGTGCATCCTGAGCCGACAGGCCGACCTGCTCCATGAGTTCATGGAATGGCTTCGGAGCGACGGGTATCGACGAACGGCGGGCATCGGCTTTCCCCAATTCCAGTGGCAGACGCAGATTCTGCTCGGCTGTTCTCCACGGAAGCAGCGTTGGATGCTGGAAAACAAACCCGATCTGTTCTCCAGCTGCACGAGGATTACGCCGCAGAGTTCCGGACGTCGGCGACTGCAATCCAGCGATGAGTCTGAGCAATGTGGATTTGCCACAGCCCGACGGACCCACGATTGTCACAAACTGACCTGTTGCGATTGACAGATTCAGTTCACGAAATACGGGACTGCCGTGTGCATCAAACTGCTGAGTCACCTGCTCAAATAAAAAGGCAATTTCATCCTGCGTGGATGATTCGATTGAACCGGACATGCGGGAACCTCAGGACATTGGACCGACGTCACCGATTCGCCATGAGTGTCAGGGCCAACCGATCTGAACAATGAGCATCGTAGACGCGATGCTACGGGAAGCAACAATGGCACACAACATACTCGCAGCGGTGACAGCGGCTGTACCGATTATCCGGCTGCAGAATCCCGCATCTTTGCCGCAAGTCGCATTCTGACGATTCGATAACCTGTGGGGTATTCCCAGAATATGAAGGGCAGGGTGCGCGCATGGCTCAAAGTGTGATTGATCTGTTTCAGCAGTTGGCTCGGAACGAATTTGGCTTCTTCGCACGATTGCAAACCGTTTCCGAAATTATGTCGCCGGATGTGCCGACGGTCAGTTCCGAAGTCTCGATTGGCGAGATGATTGGACGCAGGGACCCACTTGCCGTCGGATCAATGGCGGTCATCGACGCTGCGAAGGGGGACGTCATAGGGCTCCTGAAGCAAACAACGATTCTTCGCTGTCTGCCCCGTTATATGAACACACTGAAAGAATGTGATCGTGACCGCAGCACTCTCACGACAAACGTGTGCGACCTTGTGACCCGGAAATCACCTCATGTCAGCCCGTCTGCAAAACCACTTGAAGTGCTTGAGATTCTTGTTCGTCAGAATTGCGACAGCATCCTCGTATTCGATGATCCGCACGAACTTCGAGGCATCATTACGCCTGTCAGTTTTGCATCCGCGATGCTGTTGTACTATCGCGTCTTTCAGATACAGCAGCCACTGCAGCGACTGCGCCTCGTAGACCTTGACAGTGAACTCTCGCTCGATGAGATTTTCTGTCGTGGCGCTCAGACAGCACGTGATGTAATGAGTCAGCCAGTGACCGTGCCAGGCCGGGAACCGGTTGCAACGGCCATCAAACTGATGCAGGACTACGAAGTTGGTCACCTCCCGATCCTCGATGAGAAAAATCAGGTCACGGGTGTACTGAGCCGGAATGACATTTTGATGGCCCTCCAGCCGCCATCGCATCCCGGTCTGATGGATCATTCCGTTGACCTGCCACCTCTGATTGATCTGCTTGCTTCCGGACTGGAGCCGGTTATCTCTGAGCCGATTTCCAGCGTCGCGAAGGGGCGCCTGATTTCGGTGTCGCCAACCTCACGACTTGCCGATGTCCTGATCAGACTTGCCGAGACCGGGCGTGACATCGTCATTGTCCAGGACGACGCACAGATTCAGGGAACAATTTCATTGGCTGATATCGTCCGAGTGTTCCGCACGCTGATGCGTCTGCAGTCATTAAAGACAACCCCGTAGAATGAAGGAAAGCAGCGGCACGTCGGCTCTACAGTTGTTCCACATCGCGGGCGGGCAGCCATCCGATGTGACCGTGGTGGGTTTTCACCCGAGCCCAGTCGCCTCGAGTGGTCAGGATCTGGACACGATGGCCCTGGGCTGCGTCCACGGAGAAGACCACATCAAACTGCTCTCCGTCTCCTGAATGCAGCGTCACGCTGTTGGCCACGATAATGCCGTTGTCGGTTCCTTGTGGCTGAGTCATCCCAAGAACCGCAGAAGTCAGCGAAGTCGTCAACAGCACGAGAGGTACAATCGCAAATCGCCGGACAGGGAATCGATAACCGGCCGCACGGATGCACTGGAGACTCCAGAACACAACGGAAGACACGACCAGCGTCCAGATCATCAAACGCCTGCCGGTGAATGCGATCAGCAGACTGTTGCAGGTGCGAATCTTCTGCACGATCAACTGGAACGACAGTGCATCTCGCGCAGTCGGACTGGTCGCGTTGCTTGTCTCTGGGTCATCGCCCTTGACCAGAGAATTCGCGAACTCAAGATTGACGCCAAGCTGCCGATCACCAGGGTCAAGCTGTCTCGCTCGTTCATAATTCGCGATGGCACGGCCGGTCTGATTGCTCTGCAGGCAGGCGTTGCCAAGATTCCTGTAAAGCGTCGCGTTGTGAAGACCTGAATCGACCAGGAGTTGGTATTTTTGGGCCGCGATAGTGAACATGTCCATCGCGTCGGCTGAGTCCGTCTGTGCTGCGGCAATGCCGCGAGAATACAGTTCACCGGCTTCCTTCAATAGTGTTTGCTGCTGAGCGGTGGTGAGTTCAATGAAGTGGTGAGGCTGATGCTTCACAGTCGTGAGCGTCGCGCTGACGGGTGAAGATTCCACCGCTGCGATCACACTGCCCGCAGACGACCCGACGATCGCCGCGAAAATCAGCATGGAAACCCGTTGAGCGGTGCTGTCGCCGTTTCGGACTTTCGCGGCTCGACTTGTTGCCGTGCGTTTTGTGCGACGGACCTGAGACTTGTTGATTGAATCGGCGGCTGTTTCGATCTGTTGCACAAGTTTGCAAGCCTCTTTCCGATGTTCAGTCAGCGACTGTGGTGACGAACCATCAAATTGCGCCTGCTTACAGCGATGAAAGAGTGCTTCGACATCAATTGCAGACTGCGTCATCCCGGAAGTTCGCAACGCACCAATGGCGATGGTCGATGTTGAACATGCGTGTCTTGTGCGACCTTCAATGTAACGCATCAGCGCTGTGACAACTTCTGACGACTCTTTCGCGTGTTCCATCGCTGTCAGGCATCGCGTTTTTGCCGAGCGAAAATCGGGCAGACGTCCGCCGATGCTGGCTCGCTGACGAACCAGCACTGTCGTCAGCCATGCAATCGGAGGCGCGATCACGAAGAACCACCACCAATCGCTGTTGCCTGCGGGTGATTGTGAAACGAGCGATTCGGCAGAATTGTCGTTCGTGAAATCCGCTACCACCTGCGCCATGGCAGACGCATCGTCCTTTGGACCGGCGGAATTCTGCCGCTGTTTCCCGACAATCGCATCCAGTGACAGCGATTCGGACTTTTCGACAGTGATTGAAATCGGATCGCTCATCGCCGTTTCGTATTTACCGGTGTCCGGATCAAAGAAACTGAACGGAATCGAAGGGATCTGAGTGATTCCCTCACGACGTGGGCGAATGGTTGTGGAGAAGAGTTTGGTGGTGTCCTGAACAAACCCGGCAAGGGATTGATCGGCAACTTTGAAATCAGCCGTCAACAACGGCAATTCGAACAATGGTGGAGCCTGCACAAGCTCCATCGGTCCCGTGCCGACAATGCCGATGTTCACAGTGATCGAATCTCCGGCCTTGACCGCCGTCGGAGTCGCCTGTGTCACAATGTTGTAGCGACCAACGGCTCCACGATAGTCCGCTGGACGGCCTTCAGTGGGAACTGACTGGACTTCGGTTGCGTCCACGTTGGCGTCGCCTGTGATCGGCCGTGTGGATGTCACTGCCAGCCGATTTCCAAATGGTGAAGAAAAGAAATCATCTCCCATCATCTGCGATATCGGAGAGCGGCCACCGAACCCTCGGTCTTCGAAGAAACCAGCGAAAGGATCTCGCGCCTTTCCGAGTGCTGTGGGATAATCGATCACAATCTGCACGCCATCTGCATCAAGCTTTCCCGGTCGTTTCGGGTACACGGTTGCGGTGATTTCGTACAGGTAGTAGCTGCGTTCGTGTCCCTCACCGTCATCTCTCAGGACTTCGTGGCCACCGGGACGCTGGTTATTCGTCGCCAGTTCCTTCATCCGGTCGAGAAAACTGCCCCAGGACGACTGCTCGGAGACCATTTGCCACATGTCGGCTTCTGACAGTGTGATGTTCTTCTCCGCATCCTGAAATGGTTTGATCCAGATCTTCAAGGTCAGTTCCAGCGGCTGCCCAACAAATACATTCTTCCTGCCGCCCTCAATCTCCACGAACAACAGGTTCCCCGTTTCGCTTTTCGTCGCCACAAAATGCAGCTCTTCAGTCGTGACGCGGCTTCCGTCAACATTGAAGCTGATCGGTGGGATTTCGAATTTTCCTTCCCGGCGCGGCGTGATCAGATATTGAATCACGGCGCTGCGACTTTCGCTCCGGCGACCGTTGATAATTGTGGTTTGCGAACTCTGTGATGGCGCGCCGGCCGAGCGAATATCACAACCGTCAATGTCGGGAATTTTCGGTTGCTCGTAGTCTGTGGCGTTGTGAATCGAAAGTTGCAGCACGACCGGCTTGCCAACCCATGCTTCCCGCGCGGACAGTTGCACATCGACGTCGGCAGCGGTCGCAGAATTGCTCATGCCACAGAGCGCCAGTGTCAGCAGTGCAAGGGTTGAATATATGGTTTTAGTGGGTTTCATGTTATTCACCTTTACCAGTCGCGATTGACGGGGACATGGCGAGATCTTTCCTGTCGTTGTTGCTGTATCCGACGAAGCATATCCCGGTCGCGTACCGACTGCAGCAACTTCAGGGCCTCTTCACGAGTCATCAGTCCATCCTCGGCTTTCAGATCTGCCATTGCCCCGGAACCAACCGGCTTCGTTTTTTCACCCGGTTGACCAGCAGCTTTCAGGTCACCGGCAGGAACAGGCTGGTTTTTCGATTCCTCCTCCTCCGACATTCTTTCATCATCGGGTTGCTCCTGATCAGCAGATTGTTGTTGCATCGTCTGCGGTTGAGTCTGTTTGCCGTCTGAAGCCTTTGGCTGGGTTTGTTGTTCGGATGGCTTCTGGTGACTCGGTTGAGATTCCTCGCCTGGCGATTTCTGGTCGTCTGGCTTCTGCGTCTCATCCTCAGGCATTTCTTCCTTCTCCGCGTCCTTTTTCTGTTCATCGTTTTCTGACTTGTCAGAAGCGGTTGATTCGCCCTGGTCCTTCTGCTGGTCCTCGTGCGACTTATCTTGCTTCTCTTGCTCCTGCTTTTTCTGTTCTTCCTGCTGCTTCTGTTCCTGTTCAAGCTTGCGGATGAATGCCCCAGCCAGTTCGATGTTGGCACGCGCGTCAGGGTTATTGGAGTTCGCACGCAGAGCCCCGCGGTAGTGCGCGACAGCATCGCGAAGATGTCCGATCGCTGCGGGCCTGTCCTGCACAGCCACCTGCACGGCTTTCGTATACCGGCAGTTGCCAAGATTATAACGACTGTTTGAAGAAATGGCCGGATTGCCGGCCCCGGCGACTTCACCAAATAACTTTTCGGCTGCGTCAATGTTTCCGTTGCGATACTCTGCCACCGCCATGTTGTAGTTCAGCTCATCTCGTTGCTGATCACCAGGAACAACGCGGCCAAAGGCCTCAAGGGCTTCATCAACCCTGCCCTCGCGCAACAGTTCATTAGCTGCATTAATCTCTCTGGCGGTCTCCCCGGCGTTCAGCGAAGACTGGGCAGATGCCGGATCCGAAGCAATAGCGATGACCACCAGTGCGACTGAGCTGTGGAAGAGTCGTTTGTAAAT
This sequence comes from uncultured Chitinophaga sp., assembly GCA_964517865.1. Taxonomy (GTDB): domain Bacteria; phylum Planctomycetota; class Planctomycetia; order Planctomycetales; family Planctomycetaceae; genus SXXK01. The sequence goes on along the minus strand of CAZFDW010000071.1, from coordinate 11,131 downwards.
ACTGCTGGTCATCGTGTGCTTCGATTCATTATTGGTGCTTCGCGTTGACAACCACACTTCAAGCAATAAAAGTGCCAATGCAGGGGCCGCGAACCATTGAAATCTGACAGTATATGTATTGATCTTTGCTGTTTCGAATTCCGTCTGTTCAACATTGGCGACGTAGCCGTGATAGACGTCTGCCATATTGACCCGTCGCGTCCCCGCCGGGATGTAGGCACCGTCGGTGTCTGTGGCAATTTGACTCAGGATCTGTCCGTTCATCTTTGACCAGACCTGTTGTCCTTCGTACTGCACAAACCCGCCGCGACGGGCGTCGGTTTCGGGGATGCGAGCGCCCTGATCCGTGTCGCCCAGTCCGACCGTAAAAATACGGATTCCCTGTTCGAGGTGAATCTGTTTTGCGATTTCGATCGGTTGGCTTTCCTGATCTTCGCCATCCGTGAACACGACAATGGACTTGTGACCGTTCGTTTTGCTGATGAAGCCATTTGCCGCCGCTTTGATAGCGTCTCCCAGTCGTGATCCTCCGACACTCACTGAATGCGGCCCGACAGAATCCAGGGTTTGTATGAAATCGTCGTAGTGGCTGGTCAGCGGAACTGACTGGCGGGTATCGCCGGCGAAGACGACCAGCCCGACTCGGTCTCCCGCCATTTCATCAACCATGTCTTTGATCTGCTGCCTGGCTCGACTCAGCCGGTTCGGCGTAGCGTCTTCGGCCAGCATGCTGCGTGAGACGTCCAGCACGAACATCACCTCGATGCCCTTTTGCGGAACTTCGCGCCAGGTCTTACCCCAGCGAATATCCATTATCGCCAGGCACAACAGCGTCATGCTGCCACCAATCAGGAGCGCCGACATCCAGTGTCGCGATGTGGTGCATGGTGGCAGTATCCGGTTCTGCAGCCGGGCGGTGGCAAACCTCAGTACTGCGCGACGGCGGGCAATGATGGCATAGCCGGTCAGCACCAGTCCAGCCGCGACAACGGTCAGCAGCCAGAGGCTGTTCGGGTTTCCAATCTGAATGTCCATGTCAGAACTTTCTGCCAAATGATGAAGGCTTGGAAAATGGGTCAGGAACCAATAGCCAAATGGCTTGGAAAAGGGGTCAGGAACCAATAGCCAAATGGCCCGAAGGGTGCTCCGCACTATTGGTTCCTGACCCCTTTTCCAAGCCTGACCCCTTTTCCAAGCCACCGTTCTTTTCGATCAGGCGAACCTGAAGTGCGAGTCGCGGAGCGACGTCGCCTACGTCATTTCCCGCAGCCACGTCTGTTGAAGCAACAGACGTGCCGCGAGCAGCACAAAGGCGATTAACAGCATGGGCGGAACTGTGAATCCAGCGAATGTGTACGGCTGAATCGCCAGTTCGCGATAATCCACAAAATGCTGAGCCTCCACCTTTGTCTTCTCCAATTGATCGATCTCATTGTAAATTTTTTCCAGAGAGTCTGTATCGGTCGCGCGAAAGTACTTACCTCCGGTGATCGACGCGACTTTTGTCAGTGTTTCTTCGTCGATGCTGACCTGCACCCATTGCATGGTCGTTCGGCCTGTAAACGGATCTTCCACCGGCATGGGAGCCTGACCTTTGGTACCCACACCGATTGTATAAACCTTGATTCCCATCGTTTCAGCCAACTCGGCTGCCTGAACCGGATCCAGCTGGCCCGCATTGTTTTCTCCATCGGTGAGCAGGATAATGACCTTGCTCCGGACCTTTTCCTTCTGCCTTGAATCCAATGCGTTGAGTTTCTCGACGGCTAACGAAATGGCATCGCCGATTGCTGTTCCGTCTTCGCTGCGGTTCGTGACGATCTGCGTGTTGTTCAATTGCGAAACCAGAAACGCATGGTCCAGCGTCGGTGGAGTTTCGCCGTCTGCGTATCCCGCGAAAGCGATCAATCCGACCAGATCGCTGAAACGGCCTTTGAGCTTGTCGCCGCCTGCCACGAATTTACCGGCGACGTTCTTGATGGCTGTCAGGCGATCGACGTGCTCGCCCTCCACCTGAAAATCCATCGCCTGCATACTGCCACTGCGATCGACCACCAATTCAATCGCGATTCCCTCACTGTCGGTCACCGTTTGCACTCGTCCTTCGCGTGGCTGAGCCAGTCCGACGATCAATGCCAGTACAGCGGCAATGGTCAGTACGCCCGGCAGCCACGCCATTCGCTGACGCACTGTCGGTGTCAGCTGCTTTGCCAGATTGAGGGAACTGAAGCGAACAGCCAACCTGCGTCGCGGAGCAAACAGTCGCCACCCGATCAACGGCAACAGCAACAGGAACAGGAAATACCAGGGTGAGAAGAACATCAGCGCAGCTCCGCAGATTTTGTTGCCCGCTTTGAAGTCTGTTCGACCAGGCCTTGTGCGTCGTCGATGGCCTTTGCCAGTTCGGCGTGCGTCAGCTTCAGACCGGCGAACCTGATCAGATCTGAATTCTCAAACAGATCAGAAAATCTTCGGGTCGTCTCAACACTCATGTACCTGCCGGTCTCGATGGCAAGCAGCAGTTCCCCGGTTGTCTGGACCGGGGCTGCAATGTCAAACTGCAGTTCCAGATAGTTCCGCAGAATCGTCGTAAGGTTCTCTGTCACCGTGTCGCTGTCGATAGATTTCAGGGCATCCGAATTTCGAAGCTCTTCCAGTTCACGGATCGCCCATGCGTGTGGTGTCATCCACGTTTTGCGTTTCGTAACAGCTGTGAACAGCACGGCCGCCGTGGCAACTCCCCCAATGCCGCTCAGAGTCCACCACAACCATGCACGCGAAGCGGTTTGCGGTACTTCGATATCGACAACCGACCGGATGTCGCGAAACTGAGTTGGATCGGCGCGGTCTTCAAGAACACTCGTCACGCGAACCGGGATTGCATCGGATTTCAGCGTCCGGGAGCCGGCAGGGTTGCGCACGAGGATTTCCAGCGCAGGAATCTCCATGTCGCCGGTGACAATACTCTCCAGCGTCAGTCGCCGCGTCCAGACTCTCTGATTGACGTCATTTGTCGTCGGCACATCTGCTCTGTCAATCTGTTCTGTCACATCGAAGTTCCCGAGCGATTTCCCGATTGATGGGAAATCCACTCTACTTCCCGCCAACGCAGTCACTGTCAATTCCAGCGTCAGTGGTTCCGCCACCTGCACCGTGGTGCCGGAGACTTTCGAGGTCACAGTGGCGAGATCGGAATCCGCTGTGCGACTGCTTTCGTCGGCATTCACGTCGCCACATGCGGCCACGAAAAGCAACGCCATAAGAACTGTCAGGCAGAGCCATCGCCTGAATTCTCGGGGTTTGTGAATACTCATTTTCGGCTCTCACGCTTATGAAAATACCGCCGTAACGGATCAACCAGATCCTGGCCGGTCTCCAGATGAAGTGGTTCCAGTCGCTGACGACGAAACATCCCGTCGCGGGCTTCGGTCTGTAGCTGAGACAGCTGCGCAAACAGCTTGCGATTGTTCAGGCTCGCCGTATCCAGGGTGATGGTGTCGCCGGTTTCTGCATCCTGAAGTCGCACGAGTCCCACGTTCGGCATTTCTCCTTCTCTGGGATCGCTGATTACCACCGGTATCATGTCGTGTTTGCGGCGCGCGACTCTCAATGTTGCTTCAAAACCGCTGTCCTGAAAATCGCTGATCAGAAACACAACCGTTCGGCGCCTGGATGTGCGATTCAGATGTTCCAGGGCCTGACGAAGATTGGTGCGACTTCCAACCGGCTCGCAGAACAACAATTCCCGAATGAGTCGCAAAACATGCCGTGACCCTTTTCGAGGCGGGATGCACTTTTCAATCTCGTCAGTGAACAAGGTCAGTCCGACCCTGTCGTTATTCCTGATCGCCGACATCGCCAAAGTCGCGCCGAGTTCCGCCACGAGTTCGCGTTTGGTCTGTTCATTCGTGCCGAAGCTCTGCGAACCACTCAGGTCCACCAGCAACATCACTGACAGCTCTCGTTCTTCGCGGAACAGTTTCACATATGGCTGGTCACTGCGAGCAGTGACATTCCAGTCAATCGTGCGCACATCGTCGCCAGCCTGATAAGGTCGCACTTCTTCAAATTCGATGCCACGACCCTTGAACGCCGAATTCCAGGTGCCCGCCAGAATTTCATTGACTCTGTGCGAAGTGCGAATCTGGATGCGCCGGATCCTGCGAATAATCTCACGGGGAATCATGGGATGTTCCTGGGACGAATTGCCTGTCTGTCGCCTCGTTCGATCCGCAACCCCGGCCACCTCGGGATTCGACCGTCACGAAGCACTACGGTACCGGAATGTGATTCAGGATTTCCGTCACGATCGATTCGCTCGAGCGATCTTCTGCTTCCGCTTCGTAGGTAATCACGATGCGGTGTCGCAACACATCCAACGCCAGATCCTTGACGTCCTGCGGAACCACATAACCTCGTCCCGCCAGAAACGCATTCGCTTTGGCCGCAAGCGCCAGATTGATGGTCGCTCGAGGCGAACCACCGAACTGAATCAGATCCTTCAGCTTCAACCCCCAGGCCTCAGGGTTCCGAGTCGCCATCACAAGATCGACAATGTAGTTTTCGATTTTTTCCGCGACGTACACCTGATCCACCAATTCCCGAGCGGCCATGATTTCCTGTGGCGACGTCACCGGCTGAATGTCAAATTTTGCCCCGGTCCGGCTCATCCGTCGCAGAATCTGCAGTTCTTCACTTCGGCTGGGATAGTCCACAATGACCTTCAGCATGAAACGGTCAGTCTGAGCTTCAGGCAACTGATAGGTGCCTTCCTGTTCGACCGGATTCTGAGTTGCCATGACCAGAAACGGTTCCGGCAGCGGAAACGTTTCCGACCCGATAGTCACCTGTCGTTCCTGCATCGCTTCCAGAAGTGCACTCTGCACCTTTGCCGGAGCGCGGTTGATTTCATCCGCCAGAATCAGGTTTGAAAAGATCGGCCCCTTCTGAACCACAAACGTCTGATCCTGCGGACGATAGACCAACGTACCAATGAGGTCGGCGGGAAGCAGGTCGGGAGTAAACTGCAGTCGCTGGAAACCTGTGTGGATTGCCTTCGCCAGGCAGGCAACCGCCGTCGTCTTTGCCAGACCGGGCACCCCTTCAATCAGCAGATGACCATTCGCCAGCAAGCCAATCAACATGCGATGGACGAGCTTTTCCTGGCCCACCAGCACCTGATTCACCTGGCTCACAATGCGCTGAAAAGGCTCATTGTGGCCTTTGATCTCCTCAGTCAACTGGTTGATTCTGTCACGCGTCATCGTCTGGACCGGCATGGGATTTCCTTTCGGAATGAGCATCAGATTTTTATCGAACGGAAACTGTAATCGCAACCGCTGTGCCAACTACCAAAGGAGCCGATGTTCTCTGGAAATACGATAAAGTCTTTAACATGCATCAACATTGTCGGGGCGATTTGCCCCACAAGGGAACTCTGCCTCGTCCGATAAGATCACAAACCTTCATCCAGGCCTCGCGCGGTCGATTATCAGGTCACCGCAGCCTTGCACGTCTTCACTCCGGAGTATCGTTCGCTGCAGGACGCCCGAGAGCCATCGTCTGATACTTCCGACTTCAAGAACATACGTTCAATCAGTCCGCCGGGGTCGGACGAAACCGGAGACTCAAAACCTGCGTGAATCACTTTTCCTGGAACAAAACTGTTCGCAATTCCGATGACGATGCTGGTAGACTCCACTTGCAGCCTCATATCATCCGACTGAAGAACCTGGTTCTTCGCGATTCCCTTAACCCCGATCGGTCGTGGCGATTTCCCGCCACGGGGCGACCATGGAATCGAGTTTTCCCACCTGCTCCTGCCTTCTCAAATCCCTCCTTTGCAGGCTCATTGAACCATGAGATGTGTTGTTGAGTCTTACTCTGTTTCCTCTGCGCGCGTCCTGACGGGAGTTTCGAGCGGTGGTTCGGAGTCGATTAACTGGGTTCGGTCCTCATTGGGCTGCTTGCTGCTGCTTTGCATTGCAGGAATTCAGGCTTCGGTGGCCGCTGCGCCGATTGCCGTCGATGATGGCCTGAACCCTGAGCAGACTGAATTCTTTGAATCGAAGATCCGTCCGGTCCTCGCTGCTCATTGTTATGAATGCCACTCGGGCGAAACAGCAATACCCAAAGGCGGACTTCGTTTGGACCTTCGCGAGACCGTACTTGCCGGCGGCGATTCTGGTCCCGCGGTCACTGCCGGTCAACCTGCTGAAAGTCCGTTGCTGCAGGCGCTGCGATACGAGAACTTTGAGATGCCACCGAAAGGCAAACTGCCGGACACGGTGATCGCCGACTTTGAACGCTGGATTCAAATGGGCGCACCGGATCCAAGAACGGAAGTGGCAACAATGAAAGTCACTGGAATCAACTACCAGAAGGCGCTTGAGTTCTGGGCTTTCAAACCTCCGGTTCGAGTTCCACTCCCGGACGTGGTCAATTCTGCGTGGGCACGAAGCGATATCGATCACTTTGTGCTGAGTCAACTGGAGAAGCAAGGGCTGAAACCCGCGATCGAAGCGGATCGCAGGACGCTCATTCGAAGGCTGTACTTCGATCTGGTCGGCCTGCCTCCGGAACCAGCAGCTATCGATACGTTCGTCAACGACACCTCCGGCGATGCCTATGAAAAAGTCATCGATGGTTTGCTGGCGTCTTCGCATTATGGCGAACGCTGGGGACGTTATTGGCTCGATCTTGCACGATTTGCCGAAGATCAGGCCCACACGTTTCAGGCCAGAATGTATCCGCAGGGTTATCTGTATCGCGACTGGGTTGTCAGAGCCTTGAATGATGACATGCCGTACGATCAGTTTCTGCGTCTTCAGATTGCCGGTGATCAGATCGACTTGCCTGAGTCGCATCGCCACCGCGCAGCGCTGGGTCTGTTCGCGCTGGGACCGGTTTACTATCAGGACAACGGCGAACAGGAAAAAGCTCAGGCCGATGAATGGGATGATCGCATCGACACACTGATGCGAGGAACTCAGGCGATGACGGTTTCCTGCGCGCGATGCCATGATCACAAATTTGATCCGATCTCCACCGCGGACTACTATGCTCTGGCGGGAATCTTCGCAAGTTCCGAGTATCGTGAAATGCCGGCTGTTCCCGAAGAAACCGTGGCCGCCCGAGGGCTGGCGGATCGAGCCGTGCAGGCGAAGCAGCTTGAGATTGATACTCTGTTTGCGACACAGGCACCAGCCGCCAGACAGAAACTGACTTCGAGCATACCGGTCTATATGCAGGCCGCGTGGACGGCAATTCAGTCGAAGGATTCTGACAAGAGAAAAGTGACTGAGAAAATTGCAAGCGACAACAAATTGAATCACGAACTTCTCCAACGCTGGGTCGCCTGGCTTTCCGCCGACGCCGGTGCTGGTGCTGGTGCGAATGGAAACGAACGCCGTTATCTGACGGAGTGGAACGCATTTCGTAAGTCGTACAGTGAAGGATCCAGCCGTGCCGATGACGCTTCATCGCAAGTGAATCAGATTGCCGAACGACTGCGAACCCAGGCAGAATCACTGTTGCCTCAACGCGAATCTCTTCGCAAACAGTTTGGCGACAATTTCGCCTTCGTCGCTGCGGAAGATCGCATGGTTGTTGAGCCTGGTGTGCTTCCGCTGGGAAACCTGTTTGATGACAAGAAAGGCGGATTGCTGACATCGGCGCTGGCGTCAGACCCGTTTCGATCGACGGCGACATCAGCCAGCCTTGGGGTCGATCGTGTTCTGCATGGCTGGGGCGGAACTGCTGAGATCGCGGCGGGCGTTCGCTTTGATTTTCAATCGATCGGCAGCGACTCACGTCGACATGGAGACGTCACAAACGACGGATGGTCGAGCGAAGGTGGAATTCAGACCCTCGGCCAAAGGTGCAGCGCCTCACTCGGCCGGACTGAACAGGGGATCGGCATGCACGCGAACGCCCTGATCACGTTTGATGTGGATGAAATTCGTCGCTCGGGATTAATGCCCGCGTCGCAGCCGATGACCTTTCGAGTGGACCGCGCCGGAATCAACGACGACTCGCTCGGCTCGGGTTCCAGTGTTCACATCGCCGTGGTCGTCTCAAAGCCACAGTCGAAGCCAAGCGAGTTTGATTCCATCATCGCTGCATATCTGGATGGGGAGCCAGCGGAGATTGAAGAAAACGACGCGGTCTATTCCTTCGCGGGCGAAATGCCGCCAGCCATTGTTCCGGATGGCCGATTCGTTTCATTCGAGGTTTCGATTCCGCCTGAAGCTCGATCAATCACAATCGCCACCACCGGAGCTCAGATTTCTGAAACGGAGAACACGATCAGCAGCGACCACGCTGTATTGTCAAACGCACGACTGACCTGGGACGTGTCAGCCGAGGAATTTGCCCGTTCAGAAACAGTCCAACCACTGGACTCGCTTTCCGAATCCGAACGCCAATTGTTGCAAGCCGATGCCTTGTTCCTGTCGGAACTGTTCGACGATCGCGGCGTTCTGGGGCTCGCGCCCGATCAGATTGAGCCGCTGCTGGAAGGCGAAACAGCAACATCTCTGGCTCAGATGAAAACTCGTCGTGAGGAACTCCGGAAGGAAGCTGCGGCCATCAGTGTTCCGATGGCCCATGCGTTGGCAGAAGGGACATTCCGCGACGTCAGGATCTATCTGGCGGGCGATTCAAAAAAGAAAGGCGATGTCGCGCCTCGCGCGTTTCCGGCGATCTTTACGTCAGGAGAACGTCAGCCGTTTCAGCCTTCCGGAAGTGGGAGACGTGAGCTGGCCGACGCGATCGCTTCACCGGGAAACCCTTTGACAGCTCGCGTGATTGCAAACAGAGTCTGGGCGGGGCATTTCGGCTTTGGGCTGGTGCGAACGCTGAGTAACTTCGGACAGCTTGGCGAACGTCCGAGTCATCCGGAGCTGCTCGATTCCCTTGCCCTCAGTCTGATCGAATCGGGATGGTCGCTCAAGGCATTGCATCGTCAGATTCTGTTGTCGGCCACCTATCGCCAGAGCAGTTCCGGAAACGAAGCGAATCAAACCGTGGATCCCGAAAACCGACTGCTGTGGAAGATGAATCGTCGACGTCTGGAAGTCGAACCGTGGCGCGATGCTGTGCTGTCCGTTTCCGGCAGGTTGAATCGTGAGATCGGCGGGGCGTCGTCCGAGCTGAACGGTCAGCACGAACGACGAACACTGTACGGCTATGTCAGTCGACATCGTCTGAATGATCTGCTGCGGCTGTTCGATTTTCCCGACCCCAATATCACCGCCGGAGAACGATCAGTGACAACTGTTCCCTTACAGCAGTTGTTTGTGCTGAACAGCGATTTCATAATCGTTCAGGCGAAGGCTCTCGCTGCAAAATTGTCGCGCGAAGCGAAATCGGATGCAGATCGGATCAACCTATTGTTTCAGTTGCTTTACGGTCGCCTGCCGACCGATGAAGATCATAAGGTTTCGGTCGCTTTCCTGCAGGAACCATCTGCTGAAGCCGGTGATTCGCTCTCGCCGCTTGAACAGTACTGTCTGGCCATGCTTGGGACCAATGAGTTTGCTTATGTGGATTGAGGGTGCCATCCTGGCGAGCGGCTGGGCGTCAGCCCTCCGTGTTAAGTTCGGTGCGGTTGCTCGGAAGGCTGACGCCCTGCCGCTCGCCGGAACGAAAAGGTGAACTAAATCATGAATCAATATTCCATGCTGGCTTCGCCGTATTCATCCCGTCGGGAAATGCTGGCGCGTACTGCAGCCGGATTCGGAATGGTGGGTCTCGCGGGCATTTGCGCCGCAGAGCAACAGGCGGAGAGTCCTCTGTCTTCAAAGCCATCGCATTTTCCTGCACGTGCCAGGCATGTGATTTTCCTATTCATGAATGGAGGGCCGTCACATGTTGACACGTTCGATCCAAAGCCGGAATTGAAGACCCAGGCCGGCAAGCCCGGCCCAGGCGGCAATTACATGCCGTCACCATTCACATTCAAAGCGATGGGTGAAAGCGGCATTGAAGTCAGCGAACTTTATCCACATGTCGGTAAATGCATTGATGATATCTGCGTCGTTCGATCGATGTACACGAGTACTCCGAATCACGAGCCGGGGTTATTCATGATGAACTCTGGAAACCAGCAGCCTATTCGGCCGTCGCTGGGGTCCTGGCTCACTTATGGCCTGGGAACTGAGAATCAGAACCTGCCTGGCTTTGTGGTGTTGTGTCCAGGCAAGCCGGTTGTCGGCCCTGCGTTGTGGTCAAATAGTTTTCTTCCTGGAATCTTTCAGGGGACACATGTCGATAACGGGAAAATCGATCCGGCCAAAGTGATCGGACATCTAAAGAATACCGCTGTGACAACTCCGAGCCAGCGACGTCTGCTCGATCTGATGCAGCAGATGAATCAGAAGCATCTGGAGCTTCGGCCGCTGGATTCTCAATTGGAAGCAAGAATTCAGTCTCTGGAAATCGCATATCGAATGCAGTCCGAAGCTCAGGAGGCGTTCGATATCGGCCGCGAGTCTGAATCGACTCGTCAAGGTTACGGTTCCGGCGAATTTGCAGACGGATGCCTGATCGCCCGGCGGCTGGTGGAACGCGGGGTCCGCATGGTGCAGGTATTTTACGGCAGCGGGCAGCCGTGGGATGCTCATGGAGACATCATGGATCATCGTCGCGACGCATTCAAAAGCGATCAGCCGATTGCCGCATTGATTGCCGACCTGAAGTCACGCGGCTTGTTTGAGGAGACGCTGATTGTGTGGGGTGGTGAATTCGGACGAACTCCGACGGCTCAGGGTGACAAGGGTCGCAATCACCATGCGACCGGCTTCAGCATGTGGCTCGCCGGCGGAGGAATTCGCGGCGGCATGGTCTATGGAGCGACCGATGATCTGGGTGTTAAGGCCGTCGAAAATCGTATGAGCGTCCATGATCTGCATGCCACGATCCTGCATCTGATGGGAATCCATCATGAGCAGCTCACGTACCGCTATTCCGGCCGCGACTTTCGACTGACGGACGTCTATGGCAACGTGGCTCACGACATCATTGCGTGACAAAGTCTCGCAGCGCTTCGAGCCTGCAGAAATCAGGAGAAGTTGACGCAAGAATCGATGGGGAATCAGTGGTTCACTTTGATTCGCCGTTGCGTTTCGAT
>CAZFDW010000070.1:0-18340 GCA_964517865.1 uncultured Chitinophaga sp. | reverse complement strand
GAATTTGGTCCGGCCTACGTGAATAATCCGGGTTTAACGGCAAGCCGCAGGCGTCGGGGCAAGCAATAACTGTCGCCTGCGGCTTGCCGTTAAACTAAAACTCATCCGCATGACTCAATCAACAGACCACTAGCGCCTTGCCGCTCACAAGAACAGCGGCATTCAGACAGACTCCTGGCCATCGGCAACTATTCCATAAAACACCAAAAAGCTGTTCGATGATACAGAACTTCTCGCCACGAATCGATGCTGCCACGCACATTCGAACAAATGTGTGTCTTTCCGATTGGAAGTGCATGTTCCGCGTCGTCGTTTTTGTGGCCGTAGTATCGCAGTACAGTGCCGCCGACGGACTGAAGAATCCCGTCCAGCAGCGTGTGACGGAGATTTGGCAGAATCTGCAAACCGCGACAGTCCGCGTGCGAAGCGGATCGGATATTTCCTCCGGGGTGATCGTCTCCGGAAGTGGACTCATACTCACCGTGGCGCATGGCCTGAAGCCAGACTCGGACACAGCGACGGTGGTCTTTGCAAATGGATCGACGTGCGCGGCAAAGCGTGTCCTGGTTGATGGACAGGAGGATGTCGCACTGCTTGCGATGAACGTCGAATCCTTGACGGGTGTCAATTGGAGCACCGTGCGTGTGCCGGTCGTCGAAGACAACGTCGTTGGCGAAGTGGTCATGGCCAGCGGTCTCCCTGCACGGGAGCCGGATGGCATGAGGCCAGTCGTCCGGATTGGTGAAATCCTGGCTGTGGACCGGGCGGAATTGAAAACCTCCTGCACTCTGACGAGTGGTGATTCCGGCGGGCCGTTGGTGAACAGCTATGGCGAACTGATCGGGCTGCATCGACAGATCGGCGTCGGAGCCGAATCGAATAGCCATGTCGCGGTCGCCGCGATTCGCGCAGCGTTGGAAAAATCGGAGCACTGGAAGGCGTTGAAGCGGCAGACCAGTGCGCGTTCGGGGGCAAAGTTGTTGTCAAACGACCTGACGGCCTCACCGCCGGTCGTAACGGCGGCATCTCGGGCTACGGTAACAATCCACGGCACCACGGCAGATGGAGAATCCGCCGCCAGGATCCTGGGTACGCTGCTCGACGACTCTCATGTCGCCACGAAACTGAGCGAGGTCGTACAATACCACGCCTTGAAATGTCAGTTTGCGGACGGCTCGACGATCGTCGCAACGTTGAGCAAGTCCGATCGGACGCTCGATCTTGCCATCCTGAAACTGGCAAGCCACCGGGAAGACGGAACCGCTCTGAATGCAGCATATTCCGGTCAGCAGAATGCGGTACTGTTCCGCAGCCAGATTGTCTTCGCTGCGACCAGTCTGACTGGCGTTTCAGCGGTCGGGTTGATTGACCGAATCGAGCATGATGAGCACGATTTGCCAGCTAGATTTGGAGCCACGATGCAGGCAAACGCCGATCGTGTGCGTATCACGGAATTGTCGCCGAACGGCACCGCAGTTCTGGCCGGACTGCAAATCGGCGACGAGTTGAGCCGGGTTGACGGGGCGGCGGTGACTTCGCTGACAGCGGTAGGCGATCTGCTGAAGGCCAGGCAGCCAGGTGACTGGATTTCGATCGACGTCGAACGCGCGATGAAGCAATTCAGCGTGCAGGCACAGTTGCAGCATGATCCCGGACAGCAGTTTGAAAAGACAGAGTTTCTGGATGGTCGCACGGGGCGGGTGAGCCAGCGTCGCAGCAGATTTCCGTCAGTGCTGCAGCATGACATCGCTCTCGAACCTGACACCTGCGGAGGCCCGTTATTCGACATCGACGGTCACCTCATCGCAATCAACATCGCCCGTCGCGCCCGAGAATCAACACTCGCTATTCCGATGGAAGATGTGTTGACGGTCGCAGAACGTGTGGAATGAAGATTCACCAGACGCGCCAACGGCAACAGCATCCAGGTGAATCGCTTGCCCCAGGCGTAAATATCGCAAGCAGTTGGGAATGGCACATCCGTTTAACCGCGTGGGCAACGCCCCGCGCGTAGGAATCCATCGAGCGGCCCGCTGCTCGCGCGGCCCGCTGAGCATGCGGAACGCTGCCAGAGCATCATCCGGGAAGGCCATGAATCACTTTTCCGTAAACTTCGGCGGCCGTTTTTCAGAAAAGGCTTTCAGACCTTCCTGCGCGTCCGGTAATTCAAGGCATCGCAGATAGGCCTCGGTGTCGGCTCGGTGTGCAACTTTGGGCTGAGAACCTTCATCAAGATGGACGAGACGTTTGGTTTCCCGCAAAGCGACGGCGGGCATCTGCAGCATTCTCTCCGCAAGCTGACGACCGCGTTTCAGCAAGCCACTGCCGGGGACGACTTCGCTGACGAGTCCCCATTCCAGAGCTCTTGTCGCCGCAATCGGTTCCCCCAGCAGACACATTTCCAGCGCTCGTGATTTTCCAACCAGTGCGGTCAGTTGAGCGATCCCATAACCCGGCGGCCAGCCGAGTCGTATTTCGGGCATCGCAAAGCGCGCGGCATGACCGGCGATTCTGAGGTCGGCAGAATAGGCCGCCACGCAGCCTGCCCCGAATGCGTCACCATTCACAAGTGCAATGACAGGCTGAGGCAGGCGTTCGAAGGCAAGGTACATTTCCGCCTGACGATGACTGAGCGTGCGAGCTGTGGCCAGCGGAAGCGATCTCAGTTCCTTCACATCGTCTCCCGCACAGAACGCATTGCCAGCGCCTGTCAGCAGCACGACTCGAACTTCCTGTGGATGGCCGGCGAGCCATGCCACAGTCTGCTCGAGATCGCTGGTCATCTGGACGTTGACGGCATTCAGCGACTTCGGGCGATTGAGCGTCACGGTGGCGATGCGGTTAGAGACGTCCACCAGCAGCGTCTCAAAGCTCTGTAACGGTCCCGTACTGGCCGCGAGATTCATCGCTCGTCCTTCGTCCTGCGACAGCCCGGCGAGATTTTCAATGAGACGGCTGACGGAGATCACTGCGCGGGAATGTGTGCCTTTCCCAAGCAATCGATCTCCGGCATAAGCCGCGACATCAAAACTGACTCGACGGCCATCGATTATGGTCACTTTGGCAACCCCGACGACCGTAGTCCCCAGACCCGCGCCGCCGAGGTGCTGGATGCTGACTTCGATACCAACCGATTCTTCGCTAGGTTCCAGAAACGGCCGCAGCGCTTCACGAGCAGCACGTTCCATCAGCAGAATCATGTTCGGAGTGGAGAACACTGTGGCCCGCGAATCACCCCCGAGGATGATGACCATGGAGGCATCGACCACCCATGTAAGCTGACCAGCATCTCCCGTTTTCAAGCCGGATTTCATGTCAGAATTCAATCCAGAACAGTGTGCTATGTTTTTGGCGGCTTTAAAAAAGGGGTCAGGAACCAATAGCCAAATGGCCCGGAGGGTGCTCCGCACTATTGGTTCCTGACCCCCTTTTTAAAGCTTGCTGACTTCAGCCAGTCGCTCAAGCGCGGCCTCGCGAGTGGGAAAGGACGTGAATGCGAAGTCGATCTTTGAGTTTTCGAGCAGCATCAGTGTCTTCATCATGTCGCGCATGTTGCTGGACAGGTGACACAATGCGGCGTCGCCCTTGTTGCTGCGAGCCTTCCTGGCGAGTCGAATAAGAATGCCGACAAAGGTCGAACCAAAATAGTCAAGTTTAGAGAAATCCATCAACAAATGACGCATTCCGGGTTCATTCAACAGTCTGTAAGATTCGTTGTAGGCATTGCGGATGTCGATGTCTCTGAACTCCATGAAAGGGCCGTGGGGAGTGATAATGACAACGTCGGCGGTGAGTTCGAATTCGAATACTTGTTTGCTGGTCATGAGAATTCAACGGCCTGAAACTGAAGTTGAATGCCGACTCGCCACTCCGAGATTCGGCTCAGAAGGCATCATCCATTCTTCGGAAGGCAGTTTCTATTCTGAAACTCATCATCTTTAGCTTTCCTGGTGGATAAATAGTTCATCAGCACAAACACCCGAATTTCAATCTGTCCCAATCAAGCAGCCTCACCAAATGTCAGAGCAATTCAGCATCGAACAGGTCCCAATGTTGCCGGATCGACCGCAGGATGGACACAAGGGTACGTTTGGCAGCGTGCTGATCATCGGCGGTTCGATCGGGATGAGCGGTGCCGTGTGCCTGTCGTCACTGGCCGCGCTGCGATCGGGGTCTGGCCTGGTCACTGCAGCAGTTCCTCGCTCCGTCCAGATGACTGTCGCTGCATACGAACCGTGTGTGATGACGATCGGGCTTGATACGGATTCCAACGGACAACTCGCCTCGTTGTCGCGGGATTGCATTGAAAAAATTCTTGCCGGAAAAGACGCGGTTGCCATTGGCATGGGACTTGGTCAAAGCGCGGAAGTGACAGAACTGGTGTCACGGGTGCTGGAGTTCTGCCGCGTGCCGCTCGTGCTGGATGCGGATGCGTTGAATGCGGTAGCGCAGGGCGGACTATTAGCGAAGCGGAGCAAAGGATCGGCCTGCGTTATCACGCCGCATCCAGGCGAGTTTGCTCGCCTGACAGGACTACCAGTATCCCACGACGAAGACACACGGATTGCCATGTCCGCTGATTTTGCGAGGACTCACGAACTGACGGTGGCGCTGAAGGGACCGCGGACGGTGGTCACAGATGGTGCGCGTCTGTTTGTGAATGCCACGGGCAATTCGGGAATGGCCACCGCTGGCAGCGGTGATGTACTGACCGGAATTGTCGCCGCGTTGCTGGGCCAGAAAATGAATGCGTTTGAAGCCGCTGCCCTGGCTGTCAATGCTCACGGTCGAGCGGGAAATTTTGCGGCCCTTGAACTTGGCCAGCGCGGGATGATTGCTTCAGATCTGCTGCTGGCATTGCCGAAGGCGTGGGAACAGATGGAAGCTCATCAGGACGTGACCAGACCAGACGACGCATCATGATGTTCATCAGCCTCGTGACTGGCATGCTGCTGCCGCGTGTAGGCGGCATCGACAATTCGCTGCATCAGCAGTGGATCCACGGCACCTCGAAAACGAACCTGGCCATCAAGCATGACCACCGGGATTGATTCTCCAAACTGTCGTGTCAACTGCGGATCATGTGTGATATCGATTGTGATGATGGCAGGCAGCGCGTTCTGAAATCCGATCAACACCCCCATCGCCTCATCGCACAATTCGCATCCCGGTCTGGTCAGCAGTTCGCAGGTCCTGAAAAGAGGCGTCGTCGATTCCGGCTCCCAGGATTGAGGCGGCGATTTGAGCAGAATCGCGGCGAGCAAAAACATGCCGCAGCACAGGAACAGATGCATTCCGCGGCTCGTGTCCCAGACGGCGGGCATGGAAAACATGCGGAATTCCATCCGGTCACAGAAAATGAGCACGGCGAAAATCGACGCCGTAATCATCATCGACGTTCCCAGCCATGCCTGAAATCGATCGTTGAGTTCCTGTTCTCGTGACCTTGTACGACGAGCCATGGTCGGCCTCCTTTGTTGCCAAATCCTTATTCTACCGTCCAGTAGTCAAACACAAACGGTTCATCCAGCTTTCCGCCCAGCAGTTCCACAAACTTTTTGTGAGCTGGATGAGGCAAATAAGCTTCGCGATCAGCTTCCGTGGCGAAAGTGATCAGGTAGCCGTGAGTGAATCCCTTGTTATGCCCTTCCGGGCTGTTGTTGATGCCTCGTTCAAAATCCTGAACCTGCGGAATCGCAAGCTTAAGGTTCTGAAACGCCTGGTTGATTTCATCCAGTTGAGCAGGAGTGACTTCCGGTTTGAACTTGAAAATGACGATGTGCCGCAGGACACGCTGTCGAGAGGGAATTTCGCCGACAGCTTCCAGCATCCGGACTGCGACGAAACGATTTCCCGCATCGTTCAGATGGACTCCGTCACCCGTGAGTATACCCTTGGGTTCGTTCGCTGTGTTGTACTCTTTCAGATTTGCGATAAAGGCGGCTCGCAGATCCAGCAGCGTTGTACCTGTTTCCATCGCCACTTTGCGACTGACGGCAGAGTATTCATCCAGCATTTTATCCAGCGCATTCGATCCGTCGTGCTTTTCATCGATCACACTGGGTGTCGATAGAATGACTCTCGCTCCGGCGTCGGTGCAGCGTTTGACCAGACTTCGCAGACCGGTTTCAAACGCACTGATTTCCGTTCCCTGCCCGCGCGTCGAATGCCAGACGTCGTTGATGCCGATATAAATCACGACCACATTGGGCTTGTGAGACAGCACGTCCTTGTCCAGCCGAGCTTCCAGATTCGGCACTTTGTTTCCGCCGATACCGGCCCCGATGACCTTGATGCCGGAGTCCGGGCGAGATTTTTCAATCGCCTGTCGGAACAAGGTTACGTATCCTTTCTCGCCCGCACCCTGTTGCGTAATGGAGTCACCGAGAAAAACGATGGTCTCACCATTTTTCAACTGCGCCGATACGCTGGTCCCGGAAATCAGGATCGCCATTGCCAGAATTGCCCTTGTCCTGAACATGTCCGAAAATCTCCTGAAGCGGAAGAGCCGCGATCCCCGTGAAAACGATTTCGAACTCAAAGATTGGCAGAGCGAAGAGCGTACGTCAAGCGGCAGTGGAATTTGACTACGGCTTTTCGGCGTCCGAACATACACAGACCATCTGCTGGCACCCCGGACAGCCGTTGCCATATTTCGCATGGACGGCTTCGGTGAGGTTAATGCCGGCGACGTTGGCAATGGTGGCCAGCCAGGCAAGGACATCGGCAAACTCTTTGGCAATGTCCTCTTTTGGTGATTCGCGAAGGGCTGCCGCGAGTTCTCCGATTTCTTCCATCAGCCACATGAACGTGCCCTCGACGCCGCGTGCCTCATCCTTGCGGGAATACATGCGGTCGATCAGTTGCTGAAGTTCGTCGAGAGTCATTGTCCTACTTTCCCAGTTCCCTGACGATCCCGTCGGCCCCGTACACAGTCTGCAGTGCTTCGCGGATCGCGCTGGAATGGACAGAAACGGAGCGGGCTTGTTTGTCTGTGTAAATGTAATTGCCGGACAGCGACTGCACGTTGCCGTCGAAGATCAGGCCGACCAGTTCGCCGGCTCGGTTCACGACCGGGCTTCCGGAGTTACCGCCGATGATATCTGCCGTGCTCACAAAGTTGAATGGCGTGGAATTTGTCAGACTCGCTTCGACTTTTTTCCAGGATGCTGGCAATACGTAATCCGCCTGACCCTGATGTTTCTTCTCATGCTCAAACGCACCACCGATATTGGTCCAGGCGGGAATCTGCTGGCCGTCCTGTTCGTAGCCCTTAACCGGGCCAAACGCCAGTCTCAGCGTAAACGTGGCATCGGGATACGATGACGTCCCTTCGACAGCAAATCTCGCTTCCGCAATTTTCGCATAGGCCTGCTTATCCTGCTCATCCAGTTGATCGGTGATCGTGCGGATTCGGCGGACTTCCGGGTTGATGATTTTCGCCAGCTGAATCATGGGGTCCTTGCTGTTGTGGATGGCATCAATGCCGCCAGCAGCGATCTTCTTTCGAGTCTCGACGCTCAGCAGTTCCGTGCCGCCAATCAGTTCCGCCGCACGGTCAGCGGGGCTCTTGCCTCCGAGGATTTCCTGGCTCAGCGGATCATCAAACCCGCGCTGCTCAAGCGTCCTGGCGATGGAATCGGCCAACAGAACCTGATCGAGATCCAGATAGATCGGGGCTTCGGAATACAGCTGCTGCAACAGCGATTCACGTCCAGCATCAGCAAACTGCGGCAGACGTTCTCCCGATGGTTTCAAGTCTTCTTCGGCCATCTGTACGAGTTCCAGGGCGATTCCGAACAGCTGCGAATTCACCGCCGAGCCCTTGCCGAGAAGTTCTGCACGCCTGGCCGTGGTTTCGGAAATAGTCTGCCATGCGGATGCGAGCGGTTTGAGTTTCGGATCGGCGTTGATGGCTGCGAGCAACGCCTTTTCAGCGGCCGCCTTGTCGGCCAGCACCTGCGGATCCTGCAAACCAGCCAGCATCCCGAGTCGTGCCTTGCGGGAATTCTGCACACCGAACATATCATCCCGCGCGCGCCGCGTTTGCTCTGTGCCTCGCAGACCGTATTGCTGCAGCAGGATCTCCTGACGCCGCAGGCTGCTCATCGTATACGGCAGTGACAGGTCGCGCTGATACTTGATTGCGTCCATCGTAAAGATGCGACTGGTGCGTCCGGGATTGCCCGACACAAAGACCACGTCGTTTTCCTTTGGACCAGTTTCAGACCACTTGAGAAAGTGTTCGATCTTTGCGGGCTTGTCTTTTTCGTAGACGCGAAAAATGCAGGCATCCAGACAGTATCGCGGATACTCAAAGTTGTCGGCATCACCGCCGAAAAAAGCAATCGCCGTTTCCGGAGCCCACACCAGCCGGACATCCGTGTATTTCTTGTATTGATACAGATGGTATCGACCGCCACCGTACAGCGTGGTCACTGTGCTTTTAAGGCCCGTCTCATCCAATGCTGCCTTTTCCATTTTCGCAATGATGGCGCGCCGAGCCGCAACGGCCTGTTCCGGTGTCATATCGTCGGTGACGGAGCTCTTGATTTCTGCTGTGACGTCTTTGATATTGACCAGCTGATTCAGTTCGAGATCCGGGGCCTTGAGTTCCTGATCAGCGCTGTGCGCCAGGAAGCCGACGTCCATGATATTTCGCTCCGGCGTGGAGAGCTTGTACAGCGTGTCGGAGCCGACGTGATGATTGGTCAGCACCAGTCCTGTGCTGGAGATAAACGACGCCGACCCGCCCACATTGAATCGCACGCACGACTTCATCAGGTGCTCGGCCCATTCCCTTGACGGTTCAAACCAGTATCGTTCCTTCAGCAACTTTGTCGGCAGATCATTAAACAGCCACATACCTTCATCGGCTTTGGCGTAACTGGCGGTCTGCATCATGATTCCAGACAGGAGCGACAGAAAAACGAGAGAGCGAAACATGTACTTGTTCCGTAGAGTCATTTGCGAAACGAATGACGAGTGTATTGGGGAAAGGTTTTTGGTGTTCCGCAATCTACTCGACAACGGCGGCTGAGTAAAAGCCAGCAGACCGCCAGTTCCACATTCGGTTCTTTCATGAATGCAGACGCACGTGGCAGGAACTGCTCATCCCGATACGCTGTTCGATGTGCAGGTCAAGAGAATTCATTCAATGTGCCGGGGGCGGGCTGTTCTGAAAGGCTCGGTTCCGGAAGAGGAAGTCGATGATGTTGCCTTCGTGAGGCTGCAGCCAGTTCAAAGCACACGTCGGAATCGGGCCGACATTCAGACGATCAACGTGCCGGGCATCGACAAGATCGGCGATCCATTTGTCGTTGCCGGTGATCGCCGTGCAGACCAGTGTCGATCCGATTTTGCTCAACATCCTGTCCTGCGGACATTCCACGACCGATACGAATGGGAACATGTATTCCGTGTTGGCCATGGCGTTGTCGCAGTCACTCACATGCAGGACCGTCGGTCGCAGGTAGTCACAGCGTTCATGCCTCACCAGACGATCGCCGCTGCGGTATTTGGCGGTCACTTCCGTCACAACGGGCGGCTTAATGCCTTCGTCGATCTGGCCGTTCATGGCTTCAGCAACGCCGGCTGTTGTGAACGCTGCAATGGCCGCATTCGGGTCCGTGGTTGGGAGTGGTGCGATTGGCCCCAGTTGCTTTGCGATCGCGTCAGCGATGGCTTCGGTATGACGCGAGGCCCAGATGCCGGAGCAGTTGATACAGCTGCGTCCACCATTCATGAGCACACTCTTCACCAGCACATCGAGATAATCTTCCCAACGATCAACGCAGTCATCACCAATCAGAATCTTGCTGAAACCCGGACCATGTGCCTGGACGCGAGGGTTGCCGTGGTATTTATCGACCGTCGCCTGACCGCCAAAGATCATGGCTCGATTGCACGTTTCCAGAACCTTGTTGCCAACGTCGTGTGGCCCAGGATAAAGACAGAATGCTTCGCGCGGAACGCCTGCCGCTGCGAATGCTTCGTACATCCGATACGGCGTCCACGGTTCTGATGAACCCGGCTTCAGCACCAGCCCAATCTGCAGCGGAATCGCTGGCAGCCACAGCGTGTGCACACCTGGCGAATTTGAGGGCAGCACAAGTCCCAGCGTCGGCGAATTCGCCTGGAAACTGACCATGACATTTCGCGATTCCATCCCGTATCCGCGCGTCAGGATATCCAGTGACAACCCGCGCGTCAGCGCATCCAGCATGTCACCCATGTGCCTGAGCACAAACGCATTCTTCGACATGTTCGCGCGGCACATATTCAGCGGCAGTCCGGTTGTTGCCGACTGAATCGAACAGAATTCTTCCGGCGTCTGAGTCCCCGTGCCCATTGGCAGATTGGCAGTCAAATACAGATCCGCTGCCTGTTCGCATTTCCGGATCAGGTCCGCACAGGAGAACTGCTTAAGAATCTCGCGAGCCTGATTCGCCTTCCGCGAATCCATCTGCACCAGCCCCGCATTGGCCTGATGCATTTTGGCCATCACCTCGCCGGTTTCAAAGTGAACAACGTCAGCCTTTTCGAGCGACTCGTAAGGCTTACCCCAGCGGATAACAGGAATTTCAAGCATGGGAGGAGGATTCAGGATCTAGGATTCAGGATTCAGTAAACGCAACGATGCGTGAACCGGTAAACGGGGAATGATAAGTGTCAGGAGTTTTCAGATTGGCGATTCGTCTCGCGAAGCGAGCGAATAAGGCCATTGAGCATACGACCAATTTCTGCAGTTTGTTCCAGCAGTTCATTCGCAGACTCACCGGAGATGAACGAGAGCCGTTGACCAAGTAAAATGTGAGTCTCCAGCTCCATCAAAGAACCATTTGCAATCGACAAGTGATTAAGAAACGCACCGGTGGACTTTCGTCCGTGGCCCTCAGCAATGTTCGCTGGAATTGACGCAGAGCTTCGGCGGATTTGACTGATCAAACCGAACCGTTCACCGTCCGGAAAGCTCGTTGTCATGCTATAGCAATAAACTGTCAGGTCCATCGACTTGTTCCACACTGAAAGTTGCCGATAACTCGCAATTTGGCTCACTCCGATCCCTTCCCCACTATGCAAATCATCCAGCTCCTGAATCCCAGCTCCTGAATCCCGGCTCCTGAATCCTGAATCCTGCTAATAAACTCCCACCGTCGTTGTCTTCGCAAAAACATGATACGGCCTCACGCTGCTGACGCCGTCCCAGGGGTATTTGGTACAGGGGTGTTCGCGTTCGCCTTCGTCGCGTTCGAGGAATCCGGGGACGAACAGTTCCCTGGTCATCGTGTACAGTTTGACTCGCCCCGTCGCACCGTAATCGACAAGCTTCGTGTGGTCGTCGAAATCCACGACTTCAATCACGGCTCTCGGCTGTGGAGCAAAATATGTGATTTTGTAATTGTCCGCCGGATCGAATGGCTTACCGCAGGCAAGGCCCATGAGCGTGTTTCCATACGTCGGCGTGATATACACGTTCGGGCCGAGCAGTTCTTCGCAGGCAAAACGAAACCACTGCTGAGTGAATTCGGTGCCGCCGCAGAAGATGCCCTTGATGCCGGCTTCTTCGACACTGCTGCCCTGATCCATCAGTCGCAGAGCCAGAGCCTCCAACAGCTTTGGCGTGGTGAACATGCACTGGATCTCATTGTTGGCACCCAGAATAGTCATCGCCTGATCGATGCAGTGAGCGCTATACGCTTTCGCGCCTTCGACGTCACCTTTCTTCAGCAGCTTCACCACCCAGCGCGGGTCCAGGTCCACGCAGAAGGAGATGCCTCCGCGAAACTGCGCGAGGTGTTCTATCGCCAAACGTAACCGCCGGGGACCTGACGGGCCCAGCATGAGCCAGTTCGCCCCTCGGGGAAATGATGCATCCGGCAGCGTCGCGCTGAAGAGTTCGTAGTCGATCCAGTGATCTTCCACGACCACGCGGCTCTTGGGAACTCCGGTTGTACCGCCGGTTTCGAAGACATAGATGGGTTTTTCCTGCAGCGGTTTTGGCACCCAGCGCCGCATCGGACCGCCTCGCAGCCAATCGTCTTCGAACAGCGGGAACTTCTTCAGATCGTCAAAGCAGTTGACGTCCTTGAGCGGGTCGAAGTTGAACGTTTTCTTCTTTTCAAGCCAAAAATCGCAGCCGGTGTCGTCGCCAAAATGCCACTGCACCATTTCTCGGGTCTGCTGATCCAGCAGATCTCGCTGAGTCTTCACATTGGGGTCTGGGGAGGTCACGGGACGTCCTTTGCTGCTTGGAAACGATGCATGGTAATAGTAAGGAGGGTTGGTCATGGACCACGAACCGTCCCCCGCGCGGTGGCATTTCGTTTAGCGGCGAGCCGCAGGCGTAGGCGAGTTTCGGCTTTCGAATTTCAAAGGCACCTGCGCCTGCGGCTCGCCGTTAAACGATTCGACGTTGCACGCGAATGGTAGACAGGCTCACACGGAATTCAATGAAGCCTACATTCGGCAACGCACGGTTCTCATCAATCTCTGCGGGACTTTTGGGATTGCTCAGGTTAGAGTACGTGTCTCCCGCCTACCGGAATGCCACTTCAGAGACTTGCCGTGCGAAACTCTCCTTCATGGCGCAATGCCATCGAACTCCTGCGACAGACCAGCCTGGACGCGCCGCCGATGAATCGCCGGAGCCTGCTCACGCGATCCGCACTGGGACTTGGTGCGCTGGGTTTGGCTCAGGCACTGCAGGACGATGGGCGCTTGGT
This sequence comes from uncultured Chitinophaga sp., assembly GCA_964517865.1. Classification (GTDB taxonomy): domain Bacteria; phylum Planctomycetota; class Planctomycetia; order Planctomycetales; family Planctomycetaceae; genus SXXK01. The sequence continues at coordinate 5,615 of CAZFDW010000070.1, read as the reverse complement.
TGCGGCGGAAGCAGCGACAAACGGATCGCTGGTCGGCAGGTCTCCGCATTTTCCTCCGCGCGCGAAGCGAGTCATCCATTTTTTCCTGAATGGCGGGCCGTCGCATGTGGATACGTTTGATCACAAGCCTCTGCTGGCCAGGTATGCCGGTCAGCCGCTGGGTGACAATCTGCGAACTGAACGCAAGACCGGCGCCGCAATGCCGTCGCCGTTCAAGTTTCGTCAGTACGGACAGTCGGGAATCGAGGTCAGCGAACTGTTCGCAAAAACGGCGTCACAGCACATCGATGACATCGCTGTGATTCGTTCGATGTATGCCCAGGTGCCGAATCACGAGCCGTCGCTCATGCTGATGAACTGCGGAGATTCCGTACAACCTCGACCCAGCATGGGCGCATGGATTCTGTACGGACTGGGCACCGAAAATCAAAACCTGCCTGGCTTTGTGGCGATGTGTCCGAATGGTCTGCCGATCAAGGACAACGAAAACTGGCAGTCGGCATTTTTACCTGGTTCGTATCAGGGAACATACATCGATACGCAGCACAAGGAACTGAGCAAGCTCATTGAGAACATCGAACATCCACAGATCGCGACAGACGCTCAGCGACGTCAACTCAATCTGCTGGCGCGACTGAATGCGGAACATCGCGCGTCGCGAATCGATCAGCGACTGGATGCAAGGATTCAGTCGTTCGAACTGGCCTTTCGCATGCAACAGGATGCCGCCGAAGCGTTCGATGTCAGCCACGAGCCTGAACACATTCAGACAATGTACGGGGAGGGCGTGCACGCCAGGCAGACGCTCATCGCCCGGCGACTGCTGGAACGCGGCGTTCGCTATGTGCAGTTGTGGCATGGTGCGGGTCAGCCCTGGGACAATCATGCGGGCCTTGAGGCGGCACATCGAAGTCTGGCGGGTGAGATTGATCAGCCGATCGCAGCGCTCATGACGGATCTGAAGCAGCGCGGAATGTTTGAAGACACACTGATTCTGTGGGGCGGCGAATTTGGTCGCACACCGACCGTGGAACTATCGGGTGACGGGAAACCACAGTCCGGTCGTGATCACAATCACTGGGGCTTCAGCGTCTGGCTGGCGGGTGGCGGTATCAAAGGCGGCACGACGTACGGCACCACCGACGACATCGGTTTTAAGGCTGCGGAAAATCCCGTGAGCGTGCATGATCTCCATGCCACAATGCTGCATTGCCTTGGCTTTGATCACAAACAACTGACGTTTCGCTACGCCGGTCGCGACTTCCGTTTGACCGACGTCCATGGAGAAGCGATCCGGGATATTCTCATGTAGTGGCTCGGTTCGTTGACCAGCCGGGGGCGTGTCGGGTAGTCTGATGACAAAGCACTAGTGCACCGTCGTCGTGTTTTGACGTGTGCCACTGGCTCTGCCAGTGTTTCCTGAAAAAATGGGCGGCACTGGCAAAGCCAGTGGCACACTACCCATCAATGAATGCATGATTGAGCACGAGATTCTAAAAACGACCGACGACGTTCCGGAGAAAAATGGCGATGACCACCAAACTGAATTATTACGCGGCAGCAATCCTGATGCTTGTCGCAGTATCCGCGCTGAATGCGGATGACGATGATAACTGGGTCCGGATCAAACTGGACGACCGCTTTCGTTCCGAAGGTGTGGCGGCGGCCGATGTCAATGACGACGGAACGCCCGATGTCATTGCAGGCGATGTCTGGTACGAAGCTCCGAATGCCGGGTCTGAACCGCACATCGATGGAACGGCGTGGAAGATTCATGAGATCCGAATGCCGGGGGAATTCGTCGCAGGAGTCGGCTACAGCAACAGCTTTGCCAACTTTGCGCACGACTTCAATGGCGATGGATTGCCGGATGCGGTCATCATCGGATTTCCCGGTGATCCGTATCATTGGTATCAGAATCCCGGTGTCGGTGAAGAAACGCATTGGAAAGAACATGTGATCTGGTCGAGTGCGTGCAATGAGTCGCCGGAGTTTGAAGATCTGAATGGCGACGGGATTCGAGAGATTATTATCGGATCACAGCCGGAGGCTCAGATGGGCTTCAACGTCATCCCTGCCCCCGATAAGTCTGCCGAGACTTTTGCATTCCATGCGGTCAGTCCACCAGGCGAGCCGAATGAAAACGGCACGTTCAAGTATTACCACGGCCTGGGTGCTGGTGACATGAACGGCGACGGACACCGCGACGTGTTGATTGCCCACGGCTGGTGGCAGAATCCGGGCGATATCCTGAGCGGCAAGACGTGGGATTTTCATCCGGTTCGCATCAAAACGGCTGAAGGCGAATCGCCGCTGCCGGCTATCTCAAATATCTACGCCGATGACCTCGACAGCGACGGCGACAGGGATCTGTTCATTTCTTCGGCACACGCATTCGGTGTCTGGTGGGTCGAGAATACCGGCGACGGCCCTTGGACGCTGCATGAAATCGATAAATCATTTTCGCAGACTCATGCGATGGAAACGGTCGATATCAACGGCGACGGACAACTGGACTACGTTACCGGCAGCCGCTTTTTCGCTCACAATGGTGGGGACCCCGGAGAGCATGATCCGATCGTAATGAGCTGGTACGAAGTGCTGCGGGAGAAAGGGCACGCTCCGAAGATCACGCCACACCGCATTTCGGCGGGCCTTGGCACGGGCGTCGGGACGCAGTTCGAAATCCACGATATGAACCACGACAAGAAGCCGGACATCGTGCTATCGAACAAGAAGGGCGTGAATGTGCTGCTGCAAAAGTGATGGCACAGGGGGCAGCGTGCGTTAACCGAAAACGAGACCACAATGAATGCTTTACAAGAGGCTGAAAAACTTCTTTCGTCACTCACACGGGCGGAAAAAGCACAGTTGCTCCAATGGGTGATCACTGACATGGGTGATGCCTTTCCCTGCATTGAGAGCAGAATCGGAGTGTGTGGTGGCGAGCCGTGCATCACCCGCACTCGCATCCCGGTCTGGGTCTTAGAACAAGCACGCCGTTTGGGAATCAATGAATCGGAGATTCTGCGGAGCTACCCGACGCTGCGCGCAGAAGATTTAGCTCATGCATGGGGTTACGTGCGAGCTCATCGTGCCGAAATCGAACAGCAGATTCAAGAGAATGAAAACGCCTGATCATGGCGCAACTCTATTCGAATGAGAATTTTCCATATCCGACCGTGAAAGAATTGCGTCGACTTGGTCACGACGTCTTGACAGTTCTTGAAGCTGGCAAGGCCGAGCAAGCGATACGAGACGAAGAAGTATTGGCATTTGCAGCAGAGCAGAGTCGGGCAGTACTTACCCTCAATCGCAAGCACTTCATCGCCTTGCACAACAGTGCTCCGGACCACGCGGGAATCATTGCCTGCACGTTGGATGCGGATTTTGTTCGCCAAGCTCAACGAATCAGTGACGCATTAATAGAGCATTCCAGTCTCCGGGGGAAACTCATACGTGTGAATCGTCCTGCGTATTAGGCGATGTCTAGACTACGCCGCACCGCGCCGCGGTTCCGCGATTTCCACTGGCTGCGCCGAGCTGCGTAATACGATGCGTGAGGTGACCTGCCACAGAACTTCGCGCAGTTCTTCGCGGCTGGAATTCAGATGTTCGGTCAGTTGCCGAAGTTCTTCGTTCATCATCGTTGAAATGGTTTCGGATTCGCGTGGAGCCCGGAAGATTTTTTCGTGGATGCGCACGGCATTCTGTTCGGTTTCATAGAACAGTTCTTCGTAAAGTTTTTCACCTGGTCTCAGCCCCGTGAAGACGATGTCGATATCCTCCGGATATCGCTGGCCGGAAAGACGAATCATGTCTTTGGCAAGATCGACGATCCGGACCGGTTCGCCCATGTCCAGGATCAGCACGTCGCCACCTTCTCCCACGGCACCGGACTGCAGCACCAGCTGCACGGCTTCCGGGATCGTCATAAAATACCGCAGCATTTCGGGATCTGTGACCGTGACCGGACCGCCTTCTTCGATCTGTCGCCGGAACGTCGGGACGACGCTGCCAGCCGAATTCAGTACGTTGCCGAAGCGCACGGTGATGAACCGCGTTTTGGAGTGAGTCGCCACAGAATGCAGATACTGCTCAGCGATGAGCTTCGTAGCGCCCATCACGTTTGTCGGTCGCACGGCTTTGTCGGTTGAAATCATCACAAACCGTTCGACCGAGAAGCGATCGGCGACATCCACCAGCACCTGCGTTCCAAACACATTGTTTCGCACGGCAGCCTGCGGATTGCTTTCCATCAGCGGCACATGCTTGTAAGCCGCCGCATGAAACACGACAGCCGGCCGATGCTGCATAAAGACCCGCGTCATGGCTTCTTTGTCGGTGATGTCTTCGACGATGAATTCCAGTTGCGGCAGAACTCGGGAGCGGTCTTTCTGGAGTGCGAGGAACTCCTGTTCCATCTGGAAAATTCCGAATTCCGACTGGTCCAGCAGAATAATTTTTCGAGGTCCGAAATTCAGCAACTGGCGGCAGACTTCCGATCCGATACTTCCCGATGCTCCTGTCACGATGACCACTCGATTGCGAATGAATGTGCGGATTCCAGCCATGTCGAGCTGATTGGGTTCGCGGCGGAGCAGGTCGTCGATGGTCACTTCCCGCATCTTGAGTTCAAATCGGCCTGACGGAATCTCATCAACGGACGGAACGAGATGCGCGTTGACTCCCTGTTTGAGGCACACTTCGCTCACTTCCCGCACTTCGCGACCCGACAAACGGGATGGCATCAGCAGCACTTCTGCCCGAGTTTCCCTGATGATGGATTCCAGCCCCTGCGATGCGTCATACACCGGCACACCGGCGATCACCAGGTTGGGTAACATGTTTCGTGGCGATACGATTCCCACGACACGCAGTTTCCTGGAGTTCGTCTGAATCGACGTCGCCATTTCCGCTGCTTCAGATCCATGCGCATAAACGAGGGTTCGGGAAGCACTGGAGTTGCGTTTTGTATTCCCCAGCATGCGGAGTGCCTGAGCCATAATGCGCGCTGATGCGATGGCTCCCGCGGAAATCAACGTGTCCATCGCAATCACGCTGCGCGGAATCTGCGGCATGGTTTCATGAGCGATCTGCAGAGCGGATATCAGAATACCGCAGACAAGACAGATTCCGGCCGACCAGGCAAGGTCGTAAATCGTGGAATAGCGCATGCGACGGCGCCAGTCGCTTGAAAACAGCACGACGGCAATCTTTAGCAACACCACTACGAGAATGCTGTCGCGAAACACGCTCGCCGCGTATTCGGTCAGTACAAAGTCGAATCGCAGCAGCAAGGCGCAAAACAGCGACGCTGCGAAGATGACTGCGTAACAGCAGACGGCAATGGCCAGTCGCGTCATGACAGGTAACCAGCGATTTACAAGGAGAAGGGAGAAGACGAGATGTGCAGCAGAAGGGATCGAGAACGCTGCGAGGTAAGATCTTTGGACGGGAATCTGCAAACTGCCCCAAGGCCGGATTTTACAGATCGTGGCGAGGACAAACGGCTGAGAACCGTTCGGCTTTAAAAAAGGGGTCAGGAACCAATAGTGCCGAGCACCCTCCGGGCCATTTGGCTATTGGTTCCTGACCCCTTTTTTAAAGCCTCG
>CAZFDW010000069.1:0-18400 GCA_964517865.1 uncultured Chitinophaga sp. | reverse complement strand
TACCGTGACCGCAGGGATGCTTCCTCTCGGACCTGACCCGGTTAGGCTGGACCCGCCGCGATTGGAGACAGCGTTTTGCCCCTGACTGAGCAACACGCGAGCCCTGCATTATTCAGCCGACTGCTGCGAATCTCAAGCGACGACCCCGAACTTTGAGCGACGAATTGCATTTTCTCACGCCAAGTCCGGGTTGTCACTACTCGTCTGCTGCGTTTGACTGTTGGATTTCCCATGCGGTGACGACAATTCGGATGCGGGGGTAATCGACCTGGCCGTCAAGGTGCTCAAAAACAGGCTTGAGGCGTTCGCAGCCAACCTGACCAATGGCTTGCTGCACCAATGTCTGCAACTTCGGCGGAATCCATGGATCAATGTCAGTGATCCGATGGGCCTTCAGATAATCTCCAAGGTATTTGCTGACCGTGTCCACCGTGCGATCCAGTTGATTCGCAATATCCTCAATCGACAGACCCTGCTCGAACAAATCAAAGTATTCTGCTGACGCACTTTCACTCGTCTGCGAAGAACGGCTCCTGACGCCGGAACGCGGAACGACAGGGCTTTGAGTTTCGATATTCATGGCAACGTTATGCGCCTGGCACCATTCGTTGATCGTATGCAACACCGCCGCTCCGAATTCCTTCTGTTTCTGCGCTCCAATCCCGTGGACTCGCGTCAATACTCCGATATTTGACGGGCGTTGCCGCGCCAGATCACGCAGAGTCGCATCGCTGAAAATGATGTAGGGAGGCACTTGCTTCTGAACTGCCAGGCGATTCCTCATGCCACGCAGTTCTTCGAACAGATCGCGATCCACTCCGTCCCACTGATCTTCCAGCGGTTGAGCCGACTCAGCCACCTGCAACCGCAGGAGCATCGGTGTTGCCTCGCCTTTGAGCAACTGACGTCCGAGCGGTGTCACCTCCAGACAGTTGTATTCACCGACCTGACGCAGAAATCCCTGAGACAACAATTGATCGAACCAGTTCCGCAGCTGAGGTTCCGGTTCGTCCTTGAGCAGTCCCCAGGTGCTCAGCTTATCATGGCCGTTTTCCACGATCCGTTTTACTTTTGATCCACGAAGCACCTGCGCTGTATATGCCGCACCGAACCGCTCTCCCTGGCGTACGACACATGACAGGAGCTTCTGCCCCAGAATCATGGGCTCTTCAACCGGTTGCATTTCGTTCAGGCAAAAATCGCACGCTCCGCAGTTCTCATTCTCCAGTGTTTGGCCGAAATGTTCCACCAGCTGTCGATGGCGGCAACGAGTGCTCACGCAATACTTCTGGATCGCCGACACGGCTCGCTGACCGACCTGACGCACAGCGGGATCCTCAGTGTCCTTCATCAGGTATTCCCAGGTGTCCGCATCTCTCGCGGCATACAGCAGACAGCATTCAGCTTCCAGACCATCGCGTCCCGCGCGACCGCTCTCCTGCTGGTAGTTTTCAAGTGACTGCGGCATCTCCGCGTGGATCACGAAACGTACGTTGCTCTTATCGATCCCCATGCCGAACGCGACCGTCGCCACGATGATGTTGACATCTTCGTCGATAAAGGCGTCCTGGTTTTTTCTGCGATCCTCGTCGGACATGCCGGCGTGATAGGGCAACGTTTTGAAGCCCAGGCGATTGAGTGAGTCGCTGGTACTATCCACGTTCTTGCGGCTGATACAATACACAATGCCGGATTCGCCCTTATGTCGCTGCAGAATACGCTGAAGCTGACCGGTCGGATCTGTGCGGCGCTCAACGCGATACTGCAGGTTCGGACGATCAAAGGAACCAACAAGTATTTCCGCATCCGCGATCCCGAGCTGTTCCGCAATGTCCGTACGAACCTGTTCCGTCGCAGTCGCCGTATAGCCGTGAACCGCTGCGTTTGGAAACGCGGTTTTCAGGCATCGCAACTGGCGGTACTCAGGGCGAAAATCGTGACCCCACTGACTGATGCAATGCGCTTCATCAATCGCGATAAATGAGACTCCTGCTCCCTGCAGGAACTCAATCGTCTGCGGCTGCACGAGACGTTCCGGGGCAATGTACAACAACTTGAGCTCACGCCCCCGGATCAGTGCCGCCACCTCGCGCTTGTTCTGCGCCGTCTGCATACTGTTGATGCAGGCTGCGGAAACCCCGACGGCCTGCAGCGAATCGACCTGATCCTTCATCAATGAGATAAGCGGTGAAACAACCAATGCCATTCCGTCGCGACTGATCGCGGGTACCTGGTAGCACAGGGATTTCCCACCGCCGGTCGGCAGCACGACCAGCGAATCACGGTCGCCCATGACCAGCGCCATCGCTTCGCGCTGCAATGGGCGAAAGCCGGGATAGCCCCAGTACTGTTTCAGATTCGCCAGCAGACTGACTGTGACACTTTCGTTCATTGTGAAGAGTCTCCTCTGTAGGATGGACATTCCTGTCCGGCGTATGGTTGAACAATGTTCTAAGGCAGTGATGGCCGTTTAGCAATTGTATTTCAGTCGGGGTGTATTTCTGTGGCAAGGACTCGAACATGAATGTCCAGACTACACAAATCGCACCTGTTTGGTTGACAATTATTCTTTGAGCAAGCGTTTCATGGAATTGGTTCCGCCGACGCCGGAGGTTTTCCTTTGCCGCTGCGCACGTAAGCCGCTCGATCCTGAGCGTATTGTTCTGCAGTCTCAACAATTGACGCGACCTCGTCGGACTTCGCCGCTTCAAACATCTTCTTCAGGAACGGCACACACCACCCGCACCCGGTCCCTGCACCACCACACTCACTGATCTGACTGGGCACGCGCGGGCGGTGAATCCGCAGAAAGTTCTGAACCTTTCGCTGACTGACGTGAAAGCAATAACACAATTTATCATCGGGCTGCATGGCGCCATCCTGTCAAATCAGAGCTTGCTCAGTGTCGCAGTTACGTCCGCTGCATCGTCCAGAAATCCGGTGGCAACATGGTTCGAAATCCTTCCGGCTTGAGTGCCAGAACCGAACACCTGAGTTCCGGCAGCAGACGCTCCACAGTGCTACCGGGCAACAGTCCCGAGACACCCGTTCTGGAGGACGTGCCAAGGATCACAAGGTCTGCATTCGCTTCACGGACGGCGTTCAGAATGCATTCATCCGCAGCACCAACGAACACTTGAACTTTCACGCCGGCCAGCAAAGTACGATAATCCGTCGCCGCGAGTTGTTCGTGAACCTTTCCTGTCAGCTCCGTCACATCGGAACCCTTTTCGGCCGCATACACAACATGCACTCGCGCGAAAATCTTTGAGGCCATCGACACGGCCATACGGATCACATCGGCTCCGACGGGACCAAGGTCTGTACAAGCCACAATGTCCAATGCATCATTTTCTTCCGCAGGAGGCTTGACGATCCATACGGGCCCTGGCGCAAGTCGCAGCAGTTTCAATCCTGTGCTGCCAAAGAGGACTCGTCGCAGTGATCCCAGATCGCGGGTTCCGCAAACGATGAGCGTATCCGGACGATTGCCGGCCAGGCGAATCAGTTCTTCCCATGCGTCGCCGATACGCACAACACAGTCCACCTGCGTGCCGGACTTTGCATCGGCAGCGTACTGTTGCTGCAGCTCGCTGAGCACCGCTTCGGCGGCCGCGCGGTCCTGGATCAACTGCCGGTCCGCGTCTTCATGTGAACCGAACCAGCCAGCGGATGATTTCTGAAGTATCGACGCCAGTGTGACGGGAATTCTGCCACTGCTCGCAACCTGAAACGCCTGCCCTACCGCCAGTTGAACTGGCAGCTTCAGCTTCGACGCATCCCACGGTCGCTCCGCTGGCATTTCCACGCCGACGATAATGCGCTTCACCTGAAACATGAATATCGACTCTATGGAAAATGTTGGATCTTAAATCGTAGGGTGGGAACAGCGGCTGAATAAGACGCCCGGCCCGGCATTTGCGAGTTTGCACCACATTCTACCGCAACTGGCGTGATATTCACTTCCGCCAATAAAAATTTCACGTCAGTCCCGCTGGATGTGATTTGCGGTTGGATGTTGAACTGGCGGCAATTGCTTAGACTGCTCGGTCCCGCAATCAACCCGTTCAGCCCGAGCCATCGGCGAGGCCGTTTTTCCCGCAGTATCGCCGATGGCTCGGGTTAATCGGAAGCGGATCGTAAACACAACATTCGCGCCATGTGGCTCCCCGGAATGGATCACACACCATGAAAGCCGTGCAATTTCAACAGACCGGAGAACCATCTGCGGTTCTCAAGTCGATTGACACAGATCGCCCCGTCCCAAAATCCGGCGAGGTGCTGGTACGGATGCTGGCGACGCCGATCAATCCGTCAGATCTCATGTATATCCGCGGACGCTACACCGTTCCGGCTCAATGTCCGACGACGCCTGGTTTTGAAGGCGTTGGGGTTGTTGAGGCATCCTGTGGCGGCCTGCGAGGGCGATTGTTTATGAATCGTCGCGTTGTGGTGCTCAATCGACGTGGCGGTAATTGGGCCGACTATGCAGTCGTCCCGGCGACTGAAGTGATTCCGATCAGCAGCGGATTGTCCGTCGAACAGGCCGCAACTTTCTTTGTGAATCCGGCAACGGCATGGGTGATGACGCGTGAAGTCCTGAAGGTCCCGCAAGGACAATGGCTGGTCCAGACAGCCGCCGGTTCCGCACTCGGACGCATGATCATCCGGCTGGGGCAAGCGACCGGGTTCAGGACATTCAACATTGTCCGGCGAGAAAGTCAGGCAGAAGAATTGCGACGTTTGGGGGCCGACCACGTTGAAATCTTCGACGAATCCAAACACACGCCGGAGGCGCTCAGCGCATCCATTCGCCGAACGATCAGCATCGCGGGTGCCGGAACAGGCTTTGCCATTGACGCAGTCGGCGGTGCCACGGGGTCCGCCGTCATTCAGAGTCTTGGCCATCATGGTCGCATGCTGGCTTATGGGACGCTCAGCAATGAACCGCTGGTCTTCAGCCCGAGAGTCCTGATGACGACGAGCAGTAAAGTTGAAGGTTTCTGGCTGGGCAGCTTCATGGCGGGCGTCTCGCTGCCGTTTAAGCTCCGGCTGGTTCATCGACTGACAAACCTGATCCAGACAGGTGTTCTGGGCACAGAAATCGCTCGAAGCTGCACGCTGGACCAGATCCAGGAAGCAGTGAAAGCCGCAGAAGACTCCACTGTGCAAGGGAAGATTCTGCTGCGGATTGCAGAGTCGGCGGCGTGAATGCTGTCATGCTGAGGGCCAGGACTTTGTTATACATTCATTGATGCGGTGCGTGCCACTGGCTTTGCCAGTGCTCATGTGCAGGAAGCACTGGCAGAGCCAGTGGCACACATCAATACACGGCTGACAGACCACTAGCTCTCTCCCCAACCCCGGCCACTCTAAAACTCAACCTTGACAATGCACTACGGCATCACAAACTGATGACCTTCAGGTTTCACAGTCAGCACAGGGCACGGAGCCTTGCGGACAATACGTTCGGCGACGCTGCCCATCAGAATGTGCATCAGACCGGATCGGCCGTGCGTCCCGATCACGATCAGGTCAATTTCGTTTTCGCGTGCGTAGTCGATGATCTCCATGAACGCAGCTCCCACCCGCACTTCTCGCACGACTGGTTTTCCATCGTCCCAGCCATCCGGTGGCAACTTCTGCAGCATTGCCCTGGCGTCTTTCACCAGCGTTTCTGATTGAGCCTGCATGGTCTCAACCGAGAAAGCGGCAGCCTCCGGGACCAGCATGGCAGGGTCGGGCACTACATGCAGTAAATGCAGCTGGGCTGCAAAGCGAGCCGCGATCGCACAACCATACTGCAGCGCAGGACGGCTGAAGTCACTGAAGTCTGTCGGCACAAGAATCTTATCTAATTTAATCATCAGGATTCTCCTATTGAGGTGGCATTTGAATTGTCAACATCGCAAACCCAATCACCGTGGCTGCTGTCAGCAGCAGCGCGATCAACAGTCCGACACCGTACACCGTTTGAATTCCGTCATCCGGAAGTTCTTTGCGATGCAGCAACTTTCGGACAACGACCCCGCACACCCAGGCCCAATGCAGCATGACGTGCACGATGACTCCCAAACCAAGGACACACAGCACTCCAAACTGCAGACTGCACCACTGGCCATAATTCATGCCCCAAAGCAGCCAGCCTTTCGCCGCGACTCCCGGGGGAAATACAAACTGCACGATCACCGCTGTGATCGACAATGCCACGAACGTGAGCATCAGGATCGAATCCAGCCAGAAATTGATCACCGTGCGAGAAATTCTTAAACCCTTCGTCGCTTCTCCTTCAGCTATTATCGCGGTCTGTTGTGATGCCATATTTAAAGATCAGGGTTCTCGACAACCAACGGCGTTCTTTGAGTTTTTTCGTATCTTTCGGCTATTTGATCTCTGCACCACCCACCGGACACACCGGACAGCTTTGCACACTCTCTGTTTTCTCGCCGTTCGCAGCAAACACGACGCCACGAGCTGCGGTCATCAGGCCCGTGATAACCACACTGACCGCTGCAACACGGATGAGTTTCCTGCGGATGCCAATCGTAGCCAGCGACAACCCCGCCCCGGTCACCAGCATAACAGGAATCGTGCCAAGTCCAAAACACAACATGATCAGGAGGCCTTTTGCCACACTTCCGGAACTCGCCGCTAAGGCAAGAAAGCTGTAGACCAGACCGCACGGCAGGAACCCCGTCAGCAGACCTGCGATAAAGACTCCTATGGACGAACCGCCCCTGAAGAATTGACTGAAGACGGTGCGGGTCACGCAGGGTATTCCGGATCGACGCCGAACTCTCCAGGACAACCATCCACCAGCGTGAAGTCCCTGAATGATCAGCAACAAGCCTGCCACAATTGCGAACATGGCCTGCAGCCAGATGGCGTTGCCCTGGGACTTCAGAAACTTTGCTCCGATCGCGGACGTCATGATGCCAAGGAACATATACGTCATGGTTCGTCCCAGACTCCAGCATCCCTGCCGCAGCAGCGCCTCCGTGACTGATCGAGTTCCGAGGCTCATCGTCGCCGCAATGCCACCGCACATGCCGATACAATGAGCCGACCCGAGCACGCCGCTCACGAAGATGAGTGAAAACTCTGCCAGGGAGACGATCATGAAGTCGTTTCCCGCATCAAACGAAGCGAATTGGAAATCACCAGCAGACTGCTCACGATCATCAGGCCGGCCGCCACTGCTGGATTCAGGACGCCGCACGCAGCAAGGATCACTCCGACGGAATTGTAACCAAACGCCCAGAAAAGATTCTGTCGAATCACGGATCGTGTTCGCTGAGCCAGGTGAATGGCCCACGGAATACGGCTGACGTCGTTATTCAGCAGGCAGACCTGTGCAGAATCCCGCGACACGTCGGCACCGCACCCCATGGCAATTCCCACATCGCTGGCCGCCAGCGCCGGAGCGTCATTGATCCCGTCGCCAACCATCGCCACAGGGCCATGTTGTCTGCGAACCTGTCGCAGCATGGCCACTTTCTCATCGGGGCGCAAGTCGCACTCGATTGTCAGGCGAGATGTCGGCATCGGTACTGGTTGTCGCGGATGATCGTGGCCATCGGCAGTGCGAATGGAAGCGCATTCCGCGCTGCACTGGCAGCCGACTTCGTGACAGTCCAGTAAGTCACGACGCAATTGCTCCGCCTTCGCATGTCGATCTCCAGTCAGCACCGTCAATTGCAAACCGGAGTCCAGCATGGCCTTCACCGTCGCTGTGGCTTCCGGTCTGATTTTCTCCGTCAGCAGGAACAAAATCACCGGACGATCAGCGACAGACACGGCAACCACCGAGGCCGCTTCCTGATCGGCGATGGCAAGTGCATGCGAGATTCTCAGTCGATGGCGAGGTTCAATCTGTGCATCGATTGAAACGAATTTCAGACTCCCGAGGCGAACGCGAGTTCCATCAGTCAGTGTCGCTGCCACGCCGCCACCGGGAACGGAACGTACATGGCTGAGGACCGGCGGCGAAGACTGCGAGTCGCCCGTTTCAATGAACCGCACGACCGCCTGCGAAAATGGATGCGACGAGGTTTTCGCCAGTGCCGCAGTCAATTGCAGAATCTCGGCAGAATTATGGTCATCCAGCGAACAGAAACGCCTTACCTGCGGTGCGCCCGTAGTGAGTGTTCCCGTCTTGTCGAAACACACGGCCTTCACCGTTGCGAGACGCTCAATCGCGTCGCCGCTGCGAAACAGAACCTGATGCTTCACCGCCGTGCTGAGCGCAGTCCAGACCGCAAGCGGCGTCGCCAGTCCCAGCGCACATGGGCAGGCAATCAACAGCACGCTCAGGCTGGACTGAACCGCCGCACCCGCACCATGCTGCCAATGCACGATCAAGGTCAGCAGCGCGACGCCGGTGATTAACGGGAAAAACCACGCAGAAACCCGATCCGCCAGTCGCTGATAATGCCCGCGCGACAACCGTGCTTCCCGCAAAAGTTGCAGCAGCCGACCAAATGAGCCTTCTCGAAACGCCGCTGTCGCCTCGACGACGACGTGGCCGTCCAGATTCACGGTGCCGCCGAGAATCCGATCTCCGACGACCCGCGCTATGGGAGTACTCTCGCCGGTGAAAACCTGCTCGTCCACGGTTGTTTCGCCATTGATCAGAACCGCGTCTGTCGGGAAACGTTCACCAGCCCGAATCTGCAAGTGGTCTCCCGCGAGGATTTGCGAACACTCGATTTCTGCGACACTGTCATCAGTGACGCGGTGCGATTTTGTTGGCAAGAGGGCCGCAAGTTTATCAAGCGCTGCGGTGGCTTTTTGTTTTCCGGTCGCTTCAAACCAACGGCCCAGTGTGACCATGACGAGCACGGTCGCACCCACTTCAAAGTAGACCGTCTCCACGCCTCGCAGCACATTGGCGACGGAGATCCCATAGGCCGCAATCACGCCGGTCGCGATCAACAGGTCCGTCGAAAAGATCCGTTGCCGCCAGCTGATTATCGCATTTTCCAGCAACGGTACGCCGAGCAGCAACAGCACGGGCAGGCTGAAAATCATGCTCAGCCAGCGAAAGACTTCGAAGAGCTGCGTCTGAAACGGATCACGCTCAACGTCGTAGACATCCAGCGACCACATGGTCATCGTGAATGCCATGAGGTTCATCGAAAAGAAGATCGCGATCCCCAGACGCACGATCGTCCAGCGAACTGCACCCTCCTGTCCTTTTTCCTCCGTGATCGCATGCGCCAGGCGACAGCCGAAGCAGCAATAGATCGCTTCTGACTCGGAAGTGCGAAGCTCCTGCTGAACCGCGCGGGATTGTGAGGTCACCGGCTCGGCATGAGCCTCACCCTCCCGATGTGGAGTCACCGGCTCGGCAGGAGCCTCGCCCTCCCGATGTGGAGTCACCGGCTCGGCAGGAGCCTCGCCCTCCCGATGTACGCCCTCTCGGTGTGTTGTAAAATGACCGCGTCTTCCGCCTGCAAATGGAAGCCCGCACCAGGTGCAGCACAGGGCAGCGTTCGAGGCACTGATATCTGCGGGTTCGCGAGCGTCATCAAGGAGCGGCATCAGGCTCATGGAGGCAGAACCAGTTCAACCTGCATCGCCGGAAAAAAGTACCGAATGATGTAGTAGACAGTGAAAATCCAGAATCCGAGCCAGATCACCCGGATGTACCATGGGATTTCGTTTCCGCGATAATAGTGAAACGCATGTTCCTGTTCCGGAGATGACTGGTCCGGGATTCCAGCGTGTTCAGCATCAGCCATGTGCATCCAGCTCCCGCTCGTTTTCGAGCATCAGATATTTTGGTCGTTCCAGGTCGCGGAACATACCATTCAACGCCGCCCACAGCAGCAGAAAAAAGAACCCGGCGCTGGCGAGCAGGTAGTTGATCACCGGAGTAATTGCGAAACCGCCGTCTTCGGGATCCTTCGTCAGCGCCACCAGTTCACCAAACTTGATGACGAATCCGATCAGGCAGGGAATGAGAATCACGACTCCAAAGGCGATCGTCACCGTCCATGCGACTGATCGATCGTGGCGCGAGGCGACCACGCCGATGGTTTCCGAGGGCGGTGTTGTCACTAAATCTGTTTCGGTACTGTTGTTCATTTCAAGCCTCATGTTTCAAACACCGAATCTCACATCCCGCTCGATCACTCCGTCACCGCGACTTCCTCCGGCTTCTGTACCGGCGACGGAACCCAGGCTTCATAATACGGATAGCTTTCCTGCCATGATCCCAGCCACTGGATGTAAGTCAGCATCGCCAGCCCTTTAGCATTCGGTTTGTCCGGCGAGCCATCAAACAGCCACGGATATTCAGGCATCGGGGAACCAACTGACAGACTTTCCGGTTTGAAAAAATGCACAGCGTGCCAGTCGTTGGAACGACGTCCGCCTTCACGGCAGAGATCCGGACCGATACGGCGTGTCCCGAACAACACCGGTCGTTGCAGCTCGTTCTGATACTCCACCGAACGAGACACTGGCCCCCAGCGTTCTTCTTCGTTGGACACTGGGCGAACAAACTGACTGTGACAATGCCAGCACCCTTCGCCAACGTAAATCCTGTGGCCGGTGCGAAGTGCGTCGGCGCATTTTTCATTCCACCATGCGTCGTGTTCCGCGTCACCGCCCGGTGGCGTCCCGTAAGTTGCGTTGAACGAATCCGGATAACGCCGAGCGAGATCTTCAAACTGATATCTGAGGTTCGGATTGATCAGTTCCGCGACTGTTTTTTCCGGAATGTCCTTATACATCAGCCACGGGACAAGGGCGTTCGACACGAACGCCAGGGCAAAGAACCCGATGCCCGCGATGTAAAGAATGCCCGATTTACTTTCAAACATGATTTCGCTGCCAATCGAACAATGCCACAGGAATAATCACCCGACGGATCAGACCGATCGTTCTGACGTGTCGCATCCGGACCAGCCACAACGTCACGCTTTACGTCGGTAACAATCCGCCCGTCTTCACCGGTGCCGTCACGGGGACAGCCCTGAACGTCAGCCAGATATTTGTCAGGAAAGCCAACAGTCCGCCAAACATCGCCAACCCCGCGATGACGCGGAGAACCCAAAACGGAAAGGAGAACTCAACCGAAGCATCCCACGGTTCCAGAGCGGCCCATGACCAGCCCTGGAAGAGTCCAAGCAGAATCAGGTCCGCTGCCATGACGAACAAACCCAGCGTCGAGAGCCAGTAGTGCCATTCGCACAAGGATCTGCTGGCCCAGTTGCGTCCAAACAGGCGCGGAAACAGGTAGGTCATCATCCCCATGATCCACATCGAAAACACGCCGAACATCACCATATGCGCGTGTCCGACGACCCAGTCCGTGAAGTGAATGACCTTCTGAAACGTCAACGTTACCTGGAATGCGCACTGCAGGCACGTGAGGAAGTAATAAATCATCCCGGTGTAGAACCAGCGGATCGGCAGGTTTGTGCGAACAACGCCTGCGTTGCCCCAGATCGATCCGAAGAAGTTGATAATTACCGTTGTCACAACCAGTTCCACGGCAATCGTGGATACGATGGCCCCATATTGCAGAAACATTGGAATCGGCGTGTACAGGAAATGGTGAATGCCCTGCAGCGGATAGAAGAAGGCCAGACCCCAGAATCCGACAAGGGAAAGCCCGTGACTCCAGATGGGGCGTTTGAGCAGGATCGGGACAAAGTAATACATCAGCCCCCAGCCGAGCGGCGTCACGAACAGTCCCACAAGATCGTGAATAAACAAACCGCCGACAGCTCCAGCGCTGGACCCAGAAACAAAGTACTCGGGCACAAAATTCCCCATCGCGTACGTCAGGAAAGTCCAGACAAAAGCAGCAAGGAAGTACCATAGACTGACGTACATCGGCCCTTTCATACGGGCAATCGGCGTCATGAAATTAATGGCTACCAGCAGCAGACCCACCTGAGCCAACGGGTCAATCCAGACGGGAGTTTCGCCCCATTCCAGCGCCTGAGCTTCCCCGAACAGGATACCAATTGCCGTCGCGCCGACAACAACCTGCCACGCCGCATAGATAAACCACGACAGTTTTCTGTTGGCTACCGGCTGCAGAGTCAATCGAGGTATCGCCCAGTGCAGACAACCCAGAAACCCGTTTGCCAAAAAACCATATGCCACCGCATTTGTATGGACCATTCGCCAACGACCTGGTGAAAACAGTTCGATCCCGGCAAACGGATTGTGACGAATCAACTGCAATGCCACGAGAATACCTGCCAGCATAGAAGTGGTCAGAAAAATCAAAGCCGTGATGAAATAGAACTTGATGATCTTCTCATCAACCAGTTCTTCGTGAGACTTTGTATCGCTCGTGATTGCAGTTGCGGTCATATGTTTAAACTTCAACGAAGGGATTTCTTTTCCGGCGAGCGTCCGGTGTCAGCCGGACAGTACGATCAGCGATTCACTGAATTTCCGTCGGCCTGCGATATGGTACGTAGGCTCCGAACGGAGCCATAACGGCCATGGACCAACCGAAGACAAGATGAGTTGCCAAGGCGACCCACCACGGAAGGTATTCGTTATTCGTAATCCAGTTGCCACCAAACATCGCCGGTTGCAGCCACGATAAAATCAGGTAGTAGTTGACGAACCAGACCACAATTCCAAGGGCCGATCCCCAAAGCAGTCTTATGCCCAATGACTTGTTCTCAGCAAACCGCGAGATGACGCAATGAAACAGACTGCCGAGGACCATGCCGGTACCGATATACAGGCAGCAACCCAGAGCCAGAATCGTGCCATCACTGATCACAAATGCAGAATCGGCGTTTTGCGTCCCCAGTGGTAACGCCCTTGCACCGAGCGGAAACGTCAGGTAGACGCGAATAATTTCCAGTGAATGTTTGCGCGCAACGGTCGCTCCAATCACATTGAACAGGAGGCTGACCATCGCGGCAAATCCGCCCAGCACAAAACCCACCGTCGCATAGTACGTGATGTAGAATTTCACCGGGCTCCAGTCTGGCGGAACCTGACTGCCGGCAAGGTCGTTTTCCAACGCCGCCACCTGCGCCTTCAAGGCCAGTAGCTCACGTTGCTTTTGTTCAGGACTGGTTTCATCGGGCATAAAATTGGCTCATGTGTCTCAGGTTCGCCGGGTAATCTGACAAATCTGATCGAACAGATTGATACGTCAGATGCGTGTCGCCTATTCAGCAATTGTTTCCACTGGGTCCGCATAGGGCTTCATCAGTCCCGCTGGTATCGCAGTGCCTTCGCGCCGACGATTTGAAACGCTCAGCACGTAGCTCACCAGATTCCAGATGGTTTCCGGTTCGCTTTCGAGTGCACTCTTAAAGCCCGGCATCGGACTGCCATTGATGCCATTCATAATGCGGCGATAAACATCGATCGGATCCTGACCGCCATGCAGCATTCCGGACGTCAGGTCAGCAGCTCGAGTCGAGTGTCCCCATGAATCTTTGCCGATGTTGTCTTTCGTATGCCCGCGACCATCTTCGCCATGACACTTGCTGCAGCCCTTGGTAAGAAAGGCTTCGCGGCCAAGAGCGACCCGCTCGGGTGTAAGCTGCGGTTCTGGCGTGAGCGGCTGCGTGAGTGTCGCTGCCGCCTCCTTCCATTGGTTGCCGACGTTTTCAACGTAGTCAGGAATATCCTCGTCGAGCAATTCTTCGGAAGCTTCCGCTTCGCTGGCAAGCTGGTATTCCAGTTCGCCGCGCTGAGCCAGTACCAGAACGTAATCGACGACTGACTCGATGTCCTTCTTCGGCAACAGTCGGAACGACGGCATCGACGTTCCGATGATGCCTCGATGCAGCGTGGCGATCAGATCTTCGCGTCGCGGTCGGCCGCCGTACGGAGTTGAAGTAAACTTAAAGATGCCGCGACGATAGTCGCGAGGCCGAGGATACAGACTGTTGGCGACTGGACCATTCCCGTCCCCGGAAACGCCGTGACACTGCACGCAGCGCTTCGTATACACATCCTGCCCATGCTTCAGTGTCAATTCTCGCGCGAACTTGTCTCGCTCAGACTTCGGTTCAACATCCGTCAGCAACTTTGGAAGTAATACCGTCCCCGACTGAGCCTGTACCGCCGCGCTGACCTGCGTTGCTAACGCCGGAGACAGCTTCTGGACCTGCGCGCTGGCTTCCCACTGCACCGGCTCCGATCGCTGACACCCACACGCCGCGAACAGTAAAATCCTCAAACCCAGATTGGTCGCCGATCGAATGACAAATATCATAGACGCATACCGTTACGAATAGACTAAGTAGCTGGATGCGGTGACGCACAGCATCGCCTGTGCCAAACGACAATGGGCGCCTTTCACTGGTCCGATAATCCCATAAACCGGATGAAACAGAGCGAACAGCAGCCTGAACTCGTAAAGATCGCACGCGAATGTAGGGACTTGTCTCGCTTTACAGTGTTTGGTAACTGTTCCTGCTGTGCGATCGCTCAAGTACCAGCAGCATTCGGAGCTGCACTGTGCAATTCAAATTCGCACACCAATGCGCGACAATCAGCGCGCAGCATGTGCGGATCGATTCTGTCAGGTGTCGGGGCCAGTGACGTGTTCGAAGTTCTCCAATCTGCTGACCTGCCGCTGTCCACGTTGATTTCCACAACCTGCAAGTTGTCCAAAGGCCGTTTGATCAGTTGCAGGTTTTGCAGTTTGTGGAACGACTGTTTCAGGAAAATCACTGTTCAGCACACTGTTTTTTGGCAGCCAGTGAGGCATTGGAGTTTCTCAGCGAGGGCCATGCGATTGACTGCCTGGTCATCGATTTAATGATGCCCTGCGTGGATGGACAGCAGTCGGGCTGCAAATACCACGGCGGCAGTTTCGATGCGAAGAATTGTATGCGGCCATGACATCAGGCGGGCACCGACGTCCAGTGTTCTGCGAAGTTCGGTATCTGTAAATCCGCCTTCCGGGCCGATCAGCAGGAGTCGGGATTGGATCGGCAGCTCTGCATCAGACGCTACAGCCGGCATGGATGACGCCGGATGCGCAATCCACAGTTCGCCTGGCAGTCGTTCGGCCGCGACGTCATCCAGTACAGACGTCAGCGTCTGCAGAGGCGACAGTTGCATAAGTTCATTGCGACGGCACTGCTTGCACGCAGCGATCACGCTGCTGCGAAGTTTTTCTTGGCGGGATTCACCCGAAGTGACTTCGGTTCGATCGGTGTGCAGCAGAATGAGTCGTGCAACCCCGATTTCTGTCAGCTTTTCGACCATCCATTTCAGACGATCGGCTTTGGGTGGCGCTGCGATGACCGTGACGCGGACACGGTCGATTTGCGATGTTTGTCGGCGTGCCGTGACCGTACAAAAAACTTCGCGACGGCTGATGCGTGTGACGACCACATCGGCTTCCGTTCCGCAGCCGTCAAACAACTGCAGTGGATCTCCAGGTTTGAGCCGCAGCACATGCAGCAGATGATGCGCCTCCGTGTCATCCACGAAGACGTCATCTGTCAGCAGCAATTCGCAAAAGGCACGAGGCAACATAGGGGTCTCGGACGTTTAATCTCCACGCCGGGTACCGACAATGGCGGTTTGTGAACGCTCACCGACCCGTGCCACTGGACGACTTCTGGTTGCCACCCTGCGGCGCCGGATCCGCTCAGGCGTGATGAGGAATACGAGTCGGCAGAGCGACATCGCCTACGAATTTCGTTTCCGGCGTTCGTCAGGACTCTGACCTTTGCTGACAACAAAACCAATGCTGGCCGCGAGCACGGCGGTGGAATGAAGACCTTTCCGGCTCGGCGTTTCCGATGTCTCTGCCCACCATTCAGCGGATTGCCATTCCGACATTACGGCATCGTTTTCTGAGACCGTATGAGGAACGGGTTCAACGGGAATCGTTGATTCGAGGACACCGGCAATGGGAACTGCCGTATCAGGTATGCCGCCAGCGTTGACTGGTGCATCCGAGTTCAACACAAACGCATCAGGTAGTTCCAGCGGCGAACCATCCGGAGTCGGAAGTCCTTCGTCCAGGGTCAAAGATGCCAGAACTGCCGTTTTAGCAGAGTCCAAAAAGTCCTGTGGAAATTCGACCGATGCGATCACCAGATCAACGGGGACACTCCAGGCTGTGATTTCACCCATTGTGCTCACAGCTCGCACCCACACGCGATACGTGCCTGCCGGCAGAGTTGTCGCAGACGTAAATGTGGTGTTTGTGAGATTCGTCTGGTGGATCACACGTACGTTTGTGGCTGTGTTGTTGACCCACAGCTCATAACGTTCCGTGCCCGCAATCGTCGTCCAGCTGAACTGCGGTTTTGCCGGAGCCCCCACAGTCTTTACACTGGTAATTTTCGGCGGCAGCCCTATCGAGAATGTACTCGGGGTCGACCAGTTGCTGAAAGAATTTCCACTCTGGGCTCGCACCCAAAGCCGATATTCGCCGGACGCAATATCCTTCGTTGCTGTCAAGGATGATGTTGTGACAAACTTATTGCGTAAGACCACCACGTTTGTTTTTGCATTTGCGACATAGACATCGTAATTGGTTGCACCGGTGACAGCAGTCCAGCTGAAGGTCGGAGTGGTATCAAATGATCCTCCGCCGATTGGTTGTGTGATGACTGGTGGAGCCAGCACGGTATGCGTTGTCGGAGCACTCCAGAGCCCGGCTTCGCCGCTGAAATTCAGGCCGCGCACCCAAATTCGATAAGTTCCGGACCCAAGTCCTTGTTCGGTCGCAACATACGAAGTCGTCGTCAATGCTGTCGCACCGGCGCGATAGATCACGCGAATCTGGCCGGTGGTCAGATTGTTAACCCACAATTCGTATTTGGTGGCATCCGGAATGGCTGCCCAGACGATCGTAGGGAACGTGCTGCCGGAGATAACGACGTTCGATGCCGGCGATGTGATCGTGCCTGGCGTATTGATGAAAAAATCACGCCCGAGACTCCAGGCGCCTGCCTGCTCCAGACTATCGATCGCTCGCACCCACACGCGGTAGCGCCCGATGCCCAGATTTTCCGGTGGAACGAATGAATTGGTGGGAACCATCGTATCGCGGACAATCTGCGCGACGCCGGTCGTGAGATTGGATATCCAGATATCATACCGCAACGCGCCACTCAGAGCATTCCATGTGATCGTCGGCTTCGAGCTCGGTGTCGTTGCTGCCGGGCTTGCGATCACCGGTGGTTCGTGATCCAGAACCTCAACGCCAACTGTACCATGCACATAGCCAGCGGACGTCGCGGTAATGATGACGTTTTGAAGTCCATCCAGATCGGGGTCATTGACAGCATCAATGAAGAATGTCACGCTTGTCTGGCCCGCTGGAATTGTGACCGTAGCCGGCACCTTAAGTTCCGTTTCGTCGCTGCTTGCGAGAGCCACCACAAGTGCCTGTCCCAGATTCTCCGTGTTGCTGCGGCGAACTGTACCCATCGCGGCTTTGACTCCGGCATTTTCGAGGAATGACGATTTATCAACCGTGATCGTCAGAGTTTCGTAATCGGTGATCGTGATTCCCAGATCACCCGCCAAGATCAGATTTCCGGTCGCATGGATGTTGGCAATGCGATTCCCATCGAGAAGGGCGTTGTCGATGATCCCGACAGAAAACGTCACATTGTCGATACCCGCCGGAATTGTGACGGTCGCCGGAACGGTGAGCCCGGGACCGCCGGTCAGCGTGACAACCATCGCCGTAAACAGATCTGTCTGATCGAGGCGAGTGACGGTGACCTGAAGGCTTCCTGAATTTTCTCCGACCACCGGAGTGCCGGTCGTCAGCTGAAGACTTGGCTCCAGATCCTCAACGATAACCGTTCGGGTCAAATCCGCACCATACGCCGGTGCGGAAACGGTGATCAGGACCGTCTGGTCACCATCAACAATCGGATCGTCGATGGCGTTGATGAGGAATGTCACTGATGTCGCATTGGCCGGAATGGTGACGCTCGCCGGAACCGTCAGTTCCGTCAAATCGCTGCTGCTGACAGACACCGTGAATGGGAGCGAAATATCGGAATTAAACCGTGTCAGGGTTCCCGTGAGAGCTCCCGCGCCGGCCTTTTCAGAGACGCTGGTCCCGCTGATGGAAAATGTGAGCGTTTCCTGATCAAGGACGTCAACATTGTCACTGCCCAGTTCAAATCCGGGAGCATCGGCGATAGCCTGAATTCCGGCAATGCGTGTGCCATCCAGCTGCGTATCGTCGAGAGCGTTTAGCGGAATCACGATCTCCGCCTGATTGGCGGGAATGGTCACAGATTGCTGCACGCTGATTTCCCCTGGATCCCCTGTCAGCGACAGAGTGACCAGTTGCGGAGCAAGACCCTGCGTTTCGATATCCAGCGACCAGGAGAACAGCGTACCAAAGTCCTGCTCATTGTCATCCGTAATCTCCAGCGTCCAGACTCCGGATGGGTTTTCGCCATTCAGG
>CAZFDW010000068.1:0-18402 GCA_964517865.1 uncultured Chitinophaga sp. | reverse complement strand
AACCCCGTTGGGGTTGAGTGTGTCGGGGAGTGTTGTCGCCCTGCAATATTCGCGAACCCGGCGGGGGCATCCCTCGAATCGACGAGGACCTCGCCGTTTGTTCGGGGCAAACGATGAGTCCATCCTTTTCTCGCACCGCGGCATCAAAATTTGTGGGTAACGACAAGGCTTCATGCCGGGGGAACGAGGGTTTGGAAACTCGGGCGGCCAAGTGGTCAAACCGGGGCTCGACCGGCGTAAAGCCGGCAGGGGCCGAAGATGGCATGCGAGCGTGTGCGGTGTCTCGCTTCGAGTTTGCAAACTGTCTAAAATCTTCTCAGAAAAACAACACTCGCAACGTTTGCAGAGCAGAGCGAAAGGCGACAAACGCGGCAAGCCATTTTCGTGCAGCGCCTGACCGAGCCCACACATGTCCGACGTCTCCAGAATTCTGCAAAAAATTGAAACGGGTGATCCGCTGGCTGCGGCGGAGTTGCTGCCGCTGGTCTATGCAGAACTTCGGCAGATGGCGGCCGCTCAGATCGCTCAGGAACGGCCGGGTCAAACGCTGCAGGCAACCGGATTGGTTCATGAAGCGTACCTGCGGCTGGTGGGAAAAGACGGGACAACCACTTTCACCAGTCGACGTCACTTCTTCGGGGCGGCCGCGGAAGCCATGCGGCGGATTCGCGTGGACAATGCCCGCCGACGCCGGCGTGAGAAACACGGCGGTAACCGGGACCGCCTTGAATTAGATCCGGACGCCCTTGTTCAGCCGGAACCTGATGAACGGCTGCTGGCGCTCGATGACGCCCTGGATCGATTTTCTGTTCACGCCCCTGAAAAAGCCGAACTGCTGAAATTGCGGTGGTTTGTGGGCATGAGTCTGGATGAGGCGGCTGCGATCCTCGGAATTTCCCCCAGCACCGCAGATCGCTGGTGGTCCTACGCGCGGGCCTGGCTGCGGGTGGAGGTCGAACCGGAAGAAAAATCAGAATAATTGTGGTGCGTTTTGGCTTCGAAAGACGCATGTGAAGATAGTTTAGTCACGTGGACGAGTTTTCGTTTAACGGCAAGCCGCAGGCGCCAGCTACTGCTTGTGCCGACGCCTGCGGCTTGCCGTTAAACGATGAAGTTAACAGACAGCTAACGAGTTCGGGCTAATAGAGTCAACCCCGGATGTTTGCAGTGACGGAGCAACATCAGGGGAAAATGGGTCTGCTGATGTTGCAGCCAATTGCTGTGGATTCCACTCCTTCCAATGGGAAATGCAACCATGACTGAAACCACCATTTTTGCTGCCGCACTCGATAAACAGACCGACGCTGAACGAGCGGCGTATCTCGATGAAGTCTGTGCGGGCGATGAAAAACTTCGGCGGCGAGTCGAGGCACTGCTCAAGGCTCATGCAGCACCCGATTCGATTCTGGACGCCGCGAAGAACGGCCCGGCAACAACGGACATCGGACCGATCACAGAGAAAACCGGCACTCGCATCGGCCCCTACCGGCTGATGGAACAGATCGGCGAAGGTGGATTCGGAGTCGTCTTTGTCGCTGAGCAACAGGAACCCGTGCGTCGCAAGGTGGCACTGAAGCTGATCAAGCCTGGCATGGATTCGAGTCAGGTGATCGCCCGATTCGAAGCCGAACGACAGGCGCTGGCGATGATGGATCATCCGAACATTGCCCGAGTGCTTGATGCGGGTGCGACGGACACCGGCCGACCGTACTTCGTCATGGAACTGGTCCGCGGCATTTCGATCACCGAGTACTGCGACAAGAACCAGCTCAATCCGTCGGAACGGATGGAGATCTTTGTCACTGTCTGCAATGCCATTCAGCATGCTCATCAAAAGGGAATCATTCATCGAGACATCAAGCCATCAAATGTGCTGGTCACTTCGCACGATGGCAGGCCTGTCGCCAAGGTGATCGATTTCGGCGTCGCGAAGGCCATTCATCAGCAGCTGACCGAACGGACGATCTACACGCAGTTCGCACAGATGATCGGAACTCCGCTGTATATGAGTCCCGAGCAGGCCGAAATGAGCGGGCTCGACATCGACACTCGATCCGATATTTATTCATTGGGTGTGCTGCTGTATGAACTGTTTACCGGCAGTACCCCTCTGGAGAAGAGCCGTCTGGTGTCTGCTGCCTTCGACGAAGTGCGCCGCTTAATTCGCGAAGACGAACCGCTCCGGCCCAGCCAGCGGCTCAGTACATCGGCGACGTTGTCCAGTCTGGCCGCCAATCGAAAAACCGAGCCAGCTCGACTCAGCCATCAGATGAAAAGGGAACTCGACTGGATCGTCATGAAGGCGCTCGAAAAAGATCGCACTCGACGCTACGAAACCGCCAGTGCATTTGCCGCCGACATCGGCCGCTACCTGCGGGACGAACAGGTCGAAGCGTGTCCT
This sequence comes from uncultured Chitinophaga sp., assembly GCA_964517865.1. Classification (GTDB taxonomy): domain Bacteria; phylum Planctomycetota; class Planctomycetia; order Planctomycetales; family Planctomycetaceae; genus SXXK01. The sequence continues at coordinate 16,001 of CAZFDW010000068.1, read as the reverse complement.
CCATCGGTGACATATCAGCTGCGAAAATTCATTCGCCGCAATCGATTCGTCTTTGTGTCGGGATCGCTTGTGACGGCGGCTTTGTTGATCGGAGTCATTTTCAGCACATGGTTCGCCGTGCGTGCCCGTGAACAACAGAAGCTGGCTCAAGTGGCAAGGCTGGCCGCAGAACAGGAGCGCGACCGAGCTGAGAAGGCACAACAAACGGCAATGATCCAGAGCCAGCAGGCGGAAGTTCAACGTCAAAATGCCGAAACGGCCAGAGCATCAGAGGAAACTCAACGCTCCGCCGCGGAGCAGGAACGCGACAAAGCCACTGCTCTCAGCGACGCGCTTGCCCTCGAGAAACAGGAGTTAAGCCGTCAGAAGGAATCGCAGCGGCGAATGCTCTACATCAGCGACATGAACCTGGTTCAAGCTGCCTGGGCAGCCGACAACGTGAGCCGTGTGCTCGAATTGCTCAACGCCCATCGCCCCCAGCCAGGGCAAACGGACCTGCGCGGTTTCGAGTGGCACTTTTGGAACCGCCAATGTCATTCGGACCTGCGAACGGTTAAGCTAAAAAACGGTTCTACATCCATTCCGGCTGTTTTCAGTCCAGACGGTAAACGCCTTGTCGGAACGCGACTAAATTTGAATTCCCCGGAAGATGCGCGCATCATTGTATGGGATACAGAGACGGGAGCAGAACTACAGTCACTCGGGTCGCTGGTAGCACCATTCCTCACGGCCACCTTGGCATGGCATCCTGATCGGCAACATGTGGCAATAACCAGTTTCGATTTAAGCGACACCATTCAGGTGCAGATGCTGGATCTCGCCAGTGACAAATTACTGTTTAAGATCGTCGAGCCTCAAGGTGTTGAACGCATTCAAGAGATTTTGGCTGGTCCGAGTGATTTGTGGTTCAGCAGCGACGGCGCCCGCCTCGCAACGGTGGTCGGGAAGCGCGAGGGAGAGCTCCCGGTAAATTCTGCTGTGGTAAAGTTCTGGGATGCTCAAACAGGCGCGGAATTGGCCACCGTCCCGCTCCCAGGTGAGCGTGTGTCCAATGTCACGATCAGCGTTGATGGTGCCCGCATCGCCTATGCCAGCCACACCCCATCGACCGAATCAAGCCCCCCAATTGAAGTGATCATCATTCTGAATGTTGAAACGCCGGACAGAAAAGTCACGATTCCGCTCCCTCGACCGGCCTCATTTCGATTTAGTCCAGATGGACGACAGTTATTGGTCTCTGGTGTGGCCCATGATTCGTTCATCTCTGGCAAGGAAGGTGGAGCCGGCGTCTTTGACACATCCTCAGGCCAAAAACTGGTTTCGATGCCGGATTCAGATCCCTGGTTTATTGCTAAGTTCAGCCCCGATGGACAATGGCTGGCCGTCAACACATCTAGCCGCCCGTGTTCAGTCAAACTGTATCACACCAACGGGAATCGCGCTTCGGCGGAATTTCAAGGTCACACAACCTCAGTGACAGCCCTGTCATTTAGCCCCGATAGCAAATCCCTCTTCACCGCTTCCTCAGATGACGTCTTAAAAACGTGGGATGTCGCGGCCATTCGCTCGGAGCCGACGCGGCAGGCATCGGTGTCGAACCTATTGAACACTTTTTCGGTTGTCTCCAACGACGGCCGGCAGATTGCGACTGCTCCAAGAAAACTGTCTGTCACCGGTAGACTCGCCACAGACACTACGAAAAACGTCGTTACGGTGTGTGATGATTCAGGAAAGGTTTTATACCAGCCAGCTGAGCTCGAAGGGCCGATTCGTTGGATGAAGTTCAGTACCGATGGACGTCGCTTGGCTGCCTGTAGTGTCAATCCAAACGCAGATGTACTGAGCGCCGCTCAAATCTGTGTTTGGGATACGGCGACTGGTGCCGAGCGACTCGCGCTGCGCCTGCCAAATGAAGAAGTCAGCAGCGAACCGGGGGCCGCGCTTAGTCCAGATGGCAGTCGACTGGCCGTTTTTGTGAGCCATGGTCATAGCACAGCGCGAACGAGCAAGATCAAAGTCTGGGAGATTGATTCCAAACGGGAGGTTTGGGAAAGCGAAGAAGCAAAACAGGGTGCTGATCTATTGTTCAGCCCCAACGGTAGGCTAGTTCTTGGAGGAGTGTTTACTGGGACACCCGCAGCAAGATACAAGACAGGTCTGGCTGTCTGGGATGCTGAAGATGGGCAGCTACTCTGGAACGATGACAGTCAAATCGGCGGGCTCAGTTTTAGCGATGATAGTACGCAGATTCTTGGATACAATTATGGCCGTGAGAAGATCCAATTGTGGAACGCAACATCCGGTGTCGAATTGGACAGCTTCCTCGGCCCCAGCTTTTCGCATAGGGTCCCAGATACCACTAAACTCTCGCTGAGTCCCAATGGCAAACACTTGGCGGCAATGGGTCGGCCCCTTTTTGGTGCTCGTTCCAACGATGCAGTAGTCTGGGACATGAACGGTCCCGAACGCGAACAACTGACGCTCAAGGGCCACAGCCAAATCGTCAGAAGGGTGGGGACACTCGCTTTCAGCCCCGAGAGCCGCCGGATTGTTACGAGTGCCGGATCGATTGCGAACATTGGGGAAATCAAGCTTTGGGACGCCGAGTCCGGCCAGGAGTTGCTAACGCTGCCCGGTGCAGCCAGGAATTTACGGTTTAGTGCAAACGGCAGCATCTTGATCGGGGAAATGGGTTTCAATTTGGTAAGCGAGATTCGCGTTGAGCGCTGGGACGCGAGTCCCCTGTCGCCGCAAGTTGAGGCGGAGCAAATCATCGAGGCTTTCACCAGCCGTGGTAGTTCGGAATCACTGCCATTGATGTCTGAGATCCTCGCTCGGATCGACGCGGACAAGGCTCTGCCGGAAGAAACGCGAGCCGTAGCAGTAACCCTCGCCAAAGGCCTGCGCCGCGAGCAGGAACTCTTTGAAGCGGCGTGGCAAATCGCCCATTTGCCCAGCCGACCGAAGGAGAAATACGAACGGGCCTTGCGCTATCTCGAAGAAGGCGGTACGACCGATCCGGAAAATCGCGATGCGTGGAGTACGCGCGGTCTGCTCCATTATCGACTTGGGCAGCCAGCGGAGGCGTTGGCCGCTTTGGCACACAACCGCAAGCTGCACGCTGAACGGAATCTCTCGCTGCCTGCCGATGACTATGTGACGCTGGCTATGTTACAGTTCCAGGCTGGACAACACGAAGAATCCCGCTCCACGCTTGAACGGGTGTGGACGTCAGTCAGTCGCAGCGAGGCTGCCTGGATGAAACTCATAGGCCCGTCGGGTGGCTACCAATCGCTAGATTACTCTTTGATTCGCAAGTTGCCTGAATGGCCAGAAATTGTGGCGGAAGCGGAAACGCTACTTGGTGTCCCCAAAGCTGCTGACAACCCCACGCGGTGGATCGGAAAAGCGTTCATGCCGCGTTGGCGCGACCGGGGAAATTCCCCAAATCTCCCCTACAAAATTAACAGAATTGAGGGCGATCGGTTGTGGTTCGGAAAAAACTCAATCACTCAGTTGGAAGTCGTTCCTTTGGATAGTGCCAGCCAATATTACACCCGGCTTTTGGAATTCGCTCCGCAGAGTCATGTTGTTCATAACTACTTGGGAATTGCGTCGCGAGCCACAGGCAGGTACGACAAGGCCATCGAACACTATTCGGCAGCGATTCGGTTGAAACCAAAGCAATCTGTTTACCACCATAATCGTGGACTCGTCTGGCACGAAGACAATCGGGATTTCGACAAAGCGTTAGAGGACTACGATAAGGCCCTAAGCCTGAGTCCCAGCAACGCTGAATTCCATGTGTCGCGAGGAATCCTGCGACGGGAACAGGGACATTTCGACGATGCACTCAAGAGCTTCGGCGACGCGATCAACTTGCAGCCCGATTTCGGCGGGGCGTACGCTCATCGTGCAACCATCTGGTCCGCCAGGAGCGACAAAGTCAGAATGCAAAAAGACCTTGACGACGCGATACTTTACAGCCCCGATGATCCCGGCACGCTTGGCGCACGAGCCTGGCTCATGGCCACATCTCCGAACAAAGAACACCGAAACGGAAAACAGGCAGTGTTAGAGGCGAAACGGGCCTGCGAGCAGTTAGCCGGAGTGGCGGACAACTATCAGTTCCATGCGATTCTCGCCGCGTCGTATGCCGAGAACGACGACTTTAAACAAGCCGTCAAGTGGCAGAAACAGGCCATTGCGATCGCACCACCTGCCTGGCGTGCTGACTTCGAGTCGCGACTCAAGCTGTACCAGAAGGAGCAGAAGTACAGAGATATTCCACGGACCCCGGCGGCCACCGAAGTGATTTCGGCACCGACCGACCCGGTAGTCAAATGAAAGACTCAGCCCGCCCCGCATCGGCCCCACCCGCCCCACCGTGAAGGACTATTTGTATGGAAATCCTGCGAATCAACCCGGTACGGGTTTTACAACAAAGCCTGGGGTCGCCGCTTTGCGGCGCACCCCAGGTACCGGAATAGGAATTGCCCAGAACCCCAACGGGCAACGCCGTGAAGGATTATTTGGAGAGAAATCCTGCGATTCAACCCGGAACGGGTTTCACAACAAAGCCTGGGGTCGTCGCTTTGCGGCGCACCCCAGGTCAAGGAATTGGAATTGATCCGAACCCCAACGGGGGTTCCACATCCCCCGATTCTTGAACCCAAACTGGCAATTGCCATGTGGAACCCCGTTGGGGTTCACTGGTTTTTGTGCCGATTTTCCTGGGGTGCGCCGTAGTCACGGCGACCCCAGGCTGTGTTGTAAAACCCCGTTGGGGTTCAGTGTGCGAGGAAGTGATATCGCCCTGCAATATTCGCGAAACCGGCGGGGGCATCCCTCAAATCGACGAAGACCTCGCCGTTTGCTCGGGGCAAACGATGAGTCCATCCTTTTCTCAAATCGCGGCATCAAAATTTGTGGGTAACGACAAGGCTTTAATCTCAACGGCACCTGGTTTACATCCGGACGCCGTCGAGTGTCGCCTTTTACTCTGCAAAAGTTGCGTTTCTTTCGCGGAGCGAAAGACGACAATTTTAAACCAAGTGCCATTAGCCTTTCGTCTCTGATAAGTCGCAGCCGTCTCCGTGAGCAGGTTCAGGAAAAGGCGGTGACCTGACGCCGCACCGCTCGCCCGAGCTATGCCGGCCAGATCTGGCTGCCGCCATCGACGCGGAGAACCTGGCCGGTCACAAAGGCACCGAGTGGTCCGGCGAAGAATTCGACGACGCGGGTGACTTCATCGACCATGCCGACGCGGTCCAGCGTTCCGTCCGTGACTAACCTCGCGTCATCAACTTTGCGCGTTCCCAGGAAGCGGCCAGTGCGCGTGTCGCCAGGCGCCAGCGTGTTGACGTTGATGTTGTGCGACCGCAATTGTTCGGCCAGACATCGCGTGTATTCTACGACGCCGGCTTTTGCTGTGGCGTAGATCGAACTGTTGGGAATACCTTTGAATGCCGAGATTGAGCTGAGCGTGAGGATCCTCCCTGACTTACGTGGCATCATCATCCGGGCAACTTCCTGGCAGACCAGAATCGTGCTTAAGAGATTGCGGTCGAGAACAGCACGGATGTCTTCCAGTTTGATATCGACAGCATCGTTTGGATTTGGTTTGCCGCCAGCCGCTCCGATATCACCGCCGGCGTTATGCACTAGGATATCGATCGGGCCAAGCTGACTACCGACATCCCCGACAACTCGCTTCACATCATCGGCGTTTGTCAGGTCGCCCAGCACGCGGCACGTCAGCACTTTGTGCGACGTCGCAATCTCAGCGGCGGTCGCCGTGAGTGTGGTGCCTTCGCCGTATTCTGCCGGGCCGTTTTCACGCATTCCATGAATGCCAACCCGGCAACCGAGTGACGCCAGATGCTCGGCAAACGCCCGCCCCAAACCACGTCCCGCTCCTGTGACGAGTGCCACTTTACCTTCGAGCAACCGATCTGCCATGGATAGAATTTTTTGTAAACGGGAACTTATTGAGGAAAAAAAACAGTCGCATGAGACCGGTCGTGGGACAAGTGACAGGCGACTGAATTGTAAAAAGGCGAGCGGCAGGGCGTCAGCCCTCCGAGTGGGTTTTCTGCGCTGACAAGAAGAAACACGGAGGGCTGACGCCCAGCCGCTCGCCAGAATTCAATTTATGCGAACAGATCCATCGCCGCGTCGTATTTGACCATTTCGCGGGGCTGGTTCAGGTGGTTGAGGACTGTGCGACGTGGATACAGTCCGACAGCATGGTAAATCGAAGCGAGCAGTTCGCCGGGATGGACCGGATTCTCTGCGGGGGCCGATGCCGTTTCGTCAGACTTACCGTGGGCATAGCCGCGTTTCATGCCACCACCAGCAACGACGCCCGTGTAGCAATACGGCCAGTGGTCGCGACCGTCGTCAGTGTTGCTGTTGCCGGAAGTGCTCACGCCACGTTTCGGGCTGCGTCCGAATTCGCCAACAGCCACGACGAGCGTTTCCTTCAGTAATCCGCGTTCGTCGAGATCTTCCAGCAATGCAGAAAGAGCGGCATCGAGCATCGGAGCGGATTGCGTCTTCATCCGCGTGGAAAGCCCGGTGTGGACATCCCATGAATGATTGTCGCTGTTGGCAACTTTTGGCCAGTTGACTTCAACGACCCGCGTACCTGCTTCAACGAGTCGTCGAGCCAGCAGGCAACTTTGCCCGAATGTGTTATTGCCGTACTTTTCGCGCAGCTCAGGCGATTCGGCTGTGAGGTTAAATGCTTCACGAGCCTGACCCGACAACACAAGTCCTAAAGCTTTGCCGTAGTATTCATTGAGCGCATACTGATCGACCGCTCGATCGAGCGTCTTCATCCCTGCATTGACTGTGTCGCGAAGTGACGCGCGACGTTGCAGGCGATCCAGGGGAACATCCTGACGCAAGGTCAGATCATCCACCTTGATGCGATCCATCTTGGCCATGTCCATGTCGTCGCCAGCGGGATACAGATAGTACGGATCATAGGCTCGGCCCAGAAATCCGGCAGTCCCTGCTTTGCCGATGACGTTACTCTCCTGCAGAGGACGTGGCATCATCACGAACGGCAACATTGGCTTCTGCAACGGTTTCAGCTTGACGATGTTGGAACCGAAGTTCGGGAAGTCTTTGGGACTTGGTGGCTCCAACTGGCCAGAGGGACTGACGTTGTCCGCCGTATAACCGGTGAGCATCTGATAGATCGCGGCCGTATGATTGAACAGGCCAATGGGAGTGTAGCTGAGCGAACGGATCAGCGTTGCACGATGAATCTGCTGAGCGAGTTTTGGCATGAGTTCCGTGAACTGCACGCCTGGAATTGTGGTGTCGATCGGATTGAAGATACTCTTGACGTTATCGGGGACGCCGGTTTTCGGATCCCACAGATCGAGATGGCTCGGCCCGCCCTGAAGATACAACAGGATGACACTCTTCGCGGCACCGAATCCCTTGCCTCCGTAACGAGCTTCCTCTTCGCTCACCTCGTTGCCTCGCGAGGAATTCTCAAGCAAGGTGGAAAGACTCAAGCCTGCCAACGCCGAACTGCCAACACGCAGAACTGCTCGACGCGAAAATCCATCGCACGTGTCTTTTCCATAGCGACCGGGAATTACAAGCATTGCGGGTTCCTGAGTTTGAAGGTGGGAGGGTGTTGACCGCCGAAGTCGGCAGATTGCGGGCACTGCAGTGTAAATAGATTCACCGTGAACGTCACGCGAATTCAGGGAAAAATGGGAAATGGTCCGCAGTGACCCACGCCATTCGTGTTCAGATGCCGTTGGCGGCAACCGATACAAAGTTGGAAAGTCCTGTAGATTCGTGGAATTGGTTGGGGCATAACGGTTGAGCCGCACAGTGGCCTGCCTAGAATGCGGTGTCAGGCCTGACGGTTTCTACGTGAGTGTTGCCGAAACCTTACACTGTCAAGGCTGTGGGAGTTGCCTTTCTCGGGCAACCATCAGTCGTTCAGAAGGAGTCCACTTACGATGCCATACACATTGCCCGCCCTGCCCTACGCAACCAATGCGCTTGAACCACACGTCGATGCCCGCACGATGGAGATTCACCATACGAAGCATCACCAAGCCTACATTACAAACGTCAACAAGGCATTGGAAGGATCACCGCTGGCTGATAAACCGATTGAGGATCTGATGCGGGAATTGAACTCTGTCCCGGAAACCATCCGCACTGCCGTTCGCAACAACGGTGGTGGTCACGCGAACCACTCGCTGTTCTGGACCGTCATGTCCCCAACCGGGGGTGGGGCTCCGACGGGAGATCTGGCGACGGCGATCACGACAGCCTGTGGCAGCTTCGATGCTTTCAAAGAGCAGTTTGCCAAAGCCGCCGCAACCCGATTCGGCAGCGGCTGGGCCTGGCTCAGTGTCAAGGCTGACAGCTCTCTCGTCGTTGAGAGCACCGCGAATCAGGACACTCCGTTGTCGGAAGGACGAACACCAATCCTTGGGTTGGACGTCTGGGAACACGCCTACTACTTGAATTATCAGAATCGCCGTCCTGACTACGTGTCAGCATTCTGGAACATCATCAACTGGACTGAGGTTGCTCGTCGCCTTGCAGCAGCCAAGGGCTGAGCAATAAGCGACACCGCGACGAGGAACTACAGCAACGAGCTTGACGCCACGACAGGCCAACGCACGCGATTCACACCTTCCGTGCGTTGGTGCGTGGGGCCTCCGGGCAACGCCGAGAAAAATTGTGACCGAGAAAATCGATCGACTGGAGTCCAGACTCCGGACTGTTGTGCTGATCACGGCAGATGAAGCGTTGTTCCGACGAAGAATCCCGACCTCAAACACCCCGCCTGACGTTCTGAATGAGTCCACTTTTCAAAGGATGACGTATGCGATTTTTTTCGCGTCGTGTATTGATGGTCAGTGTGTGTCTGCTGGGTTGTCTGACGACGGATTCACTGCAGGCGGCAGAAGAACTCAGCCGCGAAGCGATTGTGTCGCGTGTGCGAGGCGATATTGAATACTTTGCTTCGGATGATCAGGAAGGCCGAGGGATCGAAACGAAGGGAATCGAACGATCTGCCGAACGCATTATCGCTGAATATCAGAAATTCGGACTGCAACCGGCCATGCCGGATGGATCCTTTCGTCAGCCATTTGATGTGTCTCTGGGCGACGTTGTCATCAGCGAATCGACGCACGTCAAGCTGACAGCGCCCGACGGTACGGTGACCGAACTGAAACTGGATGATGAGTTTCAGCCGATTCGGCGCGGAGCGAACGGTGAGGGCATGGGCGGGGTTGTTTTTCTGGGCTATGGAATCAGCTCAGACGAAGAAAAATACGACGATTATGCCGACATCAATGTTGAAGGCAAGGTTGTCATCGTGATTCGCCGGGAACCTCAAAGTTACGATGGCGGAGCCTTTCAGGGAACGGCCACGAGTTCGAACGCCTACATCGATCGCAAACTGGAACTGATGAAGAACGCCAAGGCTGCGGCGGTGCTGTTCGTGAACGACTTTTCCAGTTCACCCACAGTTGAAACCGATGAATTGGCCACACCATCCAGTTTTGGGAACGACGGTGACTCGCTGCCGTTTGTCCATGTCAGGCAAAGCATCATTGACCGCATGTTGAATGCCACACCGCTGAAGATAAAAGACGGTGAGTCGCTGTCCAGTCTGAAGGCCGTAGCACAGTACATCGACACCAGTTTGAAACCGGTGTCGCAGGAATTGACGGGTTGGTCGGCCGACGTGACCACAAAATTTCAGGCCAACACAGTAACGGCATACAATCTGATTGGGGTCATCGAAGGTGAAGGTCCGCACGCGGATCAGACGATTGTCATTGGGGGGCATTATGACCATCTGGGATTCGGAGGTTACGGTTCCCGGTCACCAACTCGAAATGGCGAAATCCATAACGGGGCCGACGACAATGCGTCTGGTACAGCGGCGGTGGTTGAACTGGCTCGACGAATTGCATCGGGCCCTAAACCGAAACGCCGCATGGTGTTTATTTGTTTTTCAGGTGAAGAACGAGGACTCATAGGGAGCAACTACTACGTACTGCACCCCGTCGTTCCGCTGGACGACACAGTTGCGATGATCAATTTTGACATGATCGGCAACCTCAAGAACAACGTGGTGGAGGTCAACGGTGTGGGCACTGCGGAAGAGTTTCGCAACATCGTCATGCAAGCCGATGAAGCCACGCCGATCGGCATCACGATTGTCGATGGCGCTTTTGCCGGGAGTGATCATCTGCCATTCTATCTCAAGCAGATTCCCGTGATGTTCTGTTTCACCGGCATGACGTCGATCTACCACACGCCTGATGATGATTTCGAAACGCTGAATATCGAAGGTGCCGTGTCGGTCATCGATTATTCCGAACAGTTGTTGCGTGGAATTGATGGCCTGGAAAAGCCACCTACGTTCGTTGCGGCGCAGCCAGGTAATCGTCGAGCAGCAAATCGAGCCCCATTCCTTGGCATTCAGCCGGACCTTGCTGCAAGCGGTGCCGAAGGCATCGTGATTCGATCCGTGCGGGACGAATCTCCGGCACAGGCTGGCGGTCTTCAAACCGGCGACGTCATCACGAAGGTCGATGAAACAAAGGTGGAAGGATACCAGACGCTGATCGAAATCCTGATCGGATCAAAACCTGGCGACAAACTGAAACTCAGTTTCAATCGCGGCAGCGAAGTGAAAGAAACAGAAGTCACACTCGCCGAACCGCGTCGATAACCGCATCCCTGAGATTCTGACTACGTCCCCAATAAATACTCCCGCAGTTCCCGCATCAGGATTCCGCAGCGATGAGCGAATGTCCCCGCATCCGGTGCGCGACCGTAAGGTACGGCGACGATTGTCACCAGACGTGCTGTTTTTGATTTCATATCAGGTCCTTCCGCCGTACGAGTGGTTTCGAATTGGACTTCAATTTCCAGTGGCTGTCGTTCCGTCGTGCTGCCCCAGCGTCTTGTGAAGCCAAGTTTGCCGATGCGGATCTTCATCTGGGAGTGATCCTGGCTGAGAATTTCAACCTTGTACTCACGGATGAAAGCGTGCAGCTTCATGGCCGTGAGTTCCAGCGACGTTGCCACTTCGATGCGTTCCCGGAATTCAAGCTGACCATTGTCCGTGACGAACTGTGGCTGATCCTTTGCTTCTTTGGCTTTCTTCTGCGCCTCGTCATCGACAACTTCTGTTTCCCAGCAGGTCCGATTGCGCCCGGTTTCCTTGGCACGATACAGACAAACGTCGGCTCGCTCCAGCAGCGTGTGCACAGTATCACCCAGGCGAGCGGTTGAAACGCCTAATGACGACGTCACGCTGAGCGAAGTGATGCCGCCAATCGCACTCTTCACGATTGCATGACGCAGCCGTTCGGCGCGGCGGACGGCCGAATCCAGGTCCGTATCGGGACACAGGATCACAAATTCTTCACCGCCGTATCGTCCGATCACTTCGGAAGAATACGTTTCGTTTTGCAGCATCCGCGTCAAATCAACCAGCACCTGATCGCCGACTTTATGACCATACGTATCATTGATTCGTTTAAACTTATCAACATCCAGAAAGATCGTACTCAGATGACGAGTCCCTTCCTGAGCATGAAAGTCTTCAATCATGTGTCGCAGTTGTGTCTCCAACTGTCCACGATTGGCGACGCCTGTGAGCGCATCACGCGTCGCGGCCAGTTTCAGTTCCACGTATTCGCGACTCTTTCGGCGCACGCCACTCTTGCTTCGCAGTAACTGGACGGCACCGAAAATATGGTCGCCTGCCCCCACGATCGGCATAGAATACACATCGACTTTCAAATGTCGGGATTCACTGACCCGACACAACCGCGTTGCAAACAGGGAGCGGCCATTCTGGAGCACCTGGCCCAGCATCGTGGTCTCACGAGTTTCCGGAGCTGGAAGATTGTCCGTCAGCGACTGCAACTGCACATCGACTGGCTGCCATGTGCGCCCCAGGACACTCTGCAGCGGCAGGCCGGTCATCCCCGGCATCCCTTCACTCCAGATGCAATAATTTTCATCGGAATCGACAATATAATAGCCGTCATACAATTGTTGAAACTGGTACAGCACATTGATGAACTGTGCGATCAATACGATTTCGCTTTCCAGCTGGTCGCTGACTTCGGTGGTCTGTTGCTGTGGCTGCTGAAACGGATCACCAAAGCGGAACAGCGAATCGCCATCTTTCTCGAACCAGCGATTCAGAATGCGAATGATATTGCCGTCATAACGAGAGCCAGACTGTTCTTCAAGGATATTCAGAATCTCTTTGTGCGTCATCCCGCGGCGATAAGGCTTTGGTGAACAGAGTGAATCGTACGCATCAGACACAGCCAGGATGCGTGAGCCCAGCGAGAGTCCTGTCTGCGGTCCGTTTTCTCCATCCATAACTCCGGCACTGTCGAAGTCTTCATGCAGCATTGTGAGCATCGAAATGACGGAAGGATCAGCATGCATGACCTGCAGAAGATTGACGCCTGCGTGGTGATGCATCAGCACGAAGTCGTGTTCTTCACTGCTGAGTTTCCCGGGCTTCTTCAGGATGTGTTCGGGCACGCCGAGCTTGCCTACATCGTGCAGCAATGCGGCGACTTCGAGGGATCGTCGCTGTTCGTTATCCCAGCCCAACAGCTCGGAAATTCCACTGGAGATGGCCGCAATTCGCTGCGCATGCATCAGCGAAGTCGGATCCTGCAGCTTCATACAACGCAGCAACAGTGTCATCAGGTCGCGTGGAATAATCTGCCTTTCCGACCCCGATTGCTGCTGCCGTCGCGCGCCGTCCGCCAACGCCAGTAGTCGAATCAGAACTCCGCTGGTGTCTGTCGCGATGGCTGGTGTCAGACTGTCGGTAGACAGACCCGAACTGCGGTGGATGGAGGAAAGTGTGGACAAAGTAAGCCGCAATCATTTCCGCTTCGGGATTATCCTGACCAGCAGACGTTTTTCCGCATTCAGGACCACGTATCCGAGAAGCAACGTGGGGTGGATCTGCGACACCTCAGGGCATCGCTCCCGCAACTGTATGTCACAACAACGGAACATGGCGTCATGTTCCGGGAAATCAACGGAATGCGTCGGTCGCGACAATGATTGCAATCGTTGCCACCGCACGTCCGAGCATATTTTGAGCGCGAAATAATCCCGATAACTTCCACAACGCGGAGAGACCGCACAGGACGCCGTCACCTCAGCGCTGGCAACGCATCCGATTGCTGCAGAAATCAATCACAACAAACCAAATCGCTGCAATGTTGTCTTCAGCTCGGCTAACTGGGAATCCGTAAGAGGCGTCAGTGGAAGCCGCACCTCGCCACAGTCCATACCGATCAGCTTCATTGCCGCCTTGACGGGAATCGGGTTCGTCGAAAGCCCCAACATATCGCGGCATAATGGAAAGAGCTGGTGATGCAGCTCCTGCGCCTTCGGGATGTCACCCGATCTGAACGCAATCACCATCGCCTTGACATCTCTCGGAACGATGTTACCCGCCACGGAAACAACACCGCTGGCACCCAGAGCCATCAGCGGCAGTGTCAGACTGTCGTCACCGGAGAGCAGTGTCAGGTCGGAAGCGGACAGAATCTGCGAAGCCTGATCCATCAAACCGGTGGATTCCTTAATCGCGATGACACTCGGACAGGTGTCGGCGACGCGACAGATCGTTTCTGGTTCCATATTCTTCGCAGTGCGACCGGGAATGTTGTACAGCACGATTGGCAGATCGACATGCTCCGCAACCGCTCGATAATGCTGAAAGAAACCCTCCTGGGTCGGCTTGTTGTAATACGGAGTCACCATCAGTGCCCCATTCGCTCCGGCCCGCTTGGCGGATGCGGTCAGACGGATCGCCTCCGCTGTGCTGTTGGAACCGGTTCCGGCCATGACTTTGATTCGACCTGCGGCGTATTCGCAGGTGATGGCGATGACACGCTCGTGTTCGTCGTGAGTCAACGTCGGACTTTCACCAGTTGTTCCGACGGGAACCAGAGTATCGGTTCCGGATTCAATATGAAAATCGATCAACGTTTTGAGCATACTCTCATTCAGCGAACCATCGCTGTGCATGGGAGTCACCAACGCAACCGACAGTCCCGCAAACATTTCCCCACGTCGTACCATGACAAGTTTTCTCGATTCAACTACCAGAAACTGAAAGTCACATGATTCCCTGCAAACGCCTCACATGATACAGAAATCGCCACGCAATATCATGAATGGAAACTCCGGCTGCCGCCTGAGGGAAAATTTAAGGGCGTTTGAGCCAGTCAACACCCGACAACTGTGCCAACGCCAGCATCAGTGCATGAGTCCCGTTCCGACCGAAGCCCTGCGCTTTGACTGCAAGATACAGCTGTTGTGCCAGCGCAAGTCCGGGCATCGACAAGCCCATGCGGCGGGATTCTTCCAGAGCGATTCCCATATCTTTGATAAAGTGTTCGACGAAAAATCCAGGCTCAAAATTGTTGTCGATGACTCGCGGACCAAGATTTGACAATGACCAGCTTCCCGCTGCACCGCTTGACACGGACTTCAAAACCGTCGGTAAATCCAGTCCGGATTTGTAGCCGTAAAGCAATGCCTCACAGACACCAATCATTCCGGTCGCGATCAAAATCTGATTCACCGTTTTCGTGTGCTGACCAGCACCGGCACCGCCCTGATGGACGATAGTTTTCCCCATCGCTTCCCACAGCGGCTGCAACGTTGCCACCACATCTGCATCACCGCCGATCATGATTGACAGTGCGGCATTCCGAGCGCCAACGTCGCCACCGGACACAGGAGCATCCACGCTGTGGACACTCTTTGTCTTTGCTGCCTGATAAATCTCAACAGCAAGAGACGGCTGACTGGTCGTCATATCGACGAGAACACTCCCGGCTTTCGCTCCGGCCAGGGCACCGTCATCCCCGAGCATCACTTCGCGGACATCCGACGGGAATCCGACGATAGAGAAAATTACATCGGAATTCTGAGCGACTTCTTTCGGCGAGGCAGCCCATGACGCTCCCTTTCCAATCAGAGCCTCTGCCTTCTGCTTTGTCCGCGAATACACAGTGGCTGCGAACCCTGCGCTGATCAGATGACCGCACATGCTGGAACCCATCACACCGGTCCCGATCCAGCCAATCCGAGTTTTTCCGGCCACAATCTGCGGTACTGCCATCACAATTCTTCCCTGTTGCAAACCCCACCTTCAGTGTTGCCAAAACACATGTCGCTCAGCAATCTCCAGAGTATACAGAAGATTGGGCGTTCTTCCATGACAGCGCATTTCCTGGAAAGATCCGCACGCTCCGCATGAAAGAAATGCCTGTGCGGACAACGCAGGACTGCAAGCATCGTCAATTCAGAATGCCGTTCCGATTCTTCTTTCCCATTCCAGGCCACTGGTGGAGTTTCCATGCCGCAGCAGGAGCGAAAAGCGAATGTCCTGATCGCTGGCTCGGCAAGAATTCTCCCGCTGGTTTCGC
This sequence comes from uncultured Chitinophaga sp., assembly GCA_964517865.1. Classification (GTDB taxonomy): domain Bacteria; phylum Planctomycetota; class Planctomycetia; order Planctomycetales; family Planctomycetaceae; genus SXXK01. Next base: position 501 of record CAZFDW010000068.1, on the reverse strand, counting down.
AGAAAGCCATACGAATCGTGCGAACTGTGTTTGACGTCACTGTACGAATGTTGCTCTAATGTGGTGTTCGATTGGCGAATGCTTTTGGTCTGGTCTCTGGATAACGCCCGGTGCGCCAACAGGAGTTCATCATGGAAATTCAGGATCCGAACAATCTGCCGCTGGTTGAACGAATTAACAAGGCGGAGCATTTCGCGCGTGAGCTGTGCGAGCACATGCAGCAGGCGTTTCTGCCAAAGCTGTCTGATCTGCGTTCGTCCAGCAAAAAGTTGGACTCAGAGGTCGTCAGCGACCAGACGATGTTCGATCAGATGTCATCCGTCGTGACGGCAGAGAAGTTTGCATCCGACATCCACGCGCGGCTGATCAAGTATCTGGAAAGCATCCAGAAGGATGCCGGGGGTGTCCTGGGACCAGCAGTGCTCTAGGACGTGGCACCCGTAGATGGTCGAGTAGGTCGACGGTGTGAGCGCGTGCTCGTCGTGCAGGTCGAGGACGACG
>CAZFDW010000067.1:0-18411 GCA_964517865.1 uncultured Chitinophaga sp. | reverse complement strand
ACGGCAACGTCCGGCATCACACCGTCTTTCAAATGCGCACCGCCGAGATGCATCCGCCAACCGGACGAAATCTCGTCGAAGACCAGTGCTGCACCGCAACGGTCACAAAGCTCGCGCACGCCTTCGAGAAATCCCGGATCAGGATCGGTCGAGCGTGTTGGTTCCATCACAACCGCCGCGAGTTCACTGCCGTGGCACGCCACGATCTGCTCCAATTCATGCAAACGGTTGTACGTAAAGGGCAATGCCGTTCCAGCGAGACCGCGTGGTACGCCTGCCGGTGCCAGGCCTGGTAACAGGTGACCTTGCAGACTGTCCGCAGCACCTGCGGGATTCACGTTTGCCGCAAGGTACCAGTCAGACCAACCGTGATAGCCACAGAACGCGATCTTGTCGCGGCCGGTTGCAGCACGCACGATGCGGACGGCGATGGCCATGGACTCACCGCCGGAACGCGCATAGCGAACCTGCTCGGCCCACGGATGCAGCTCGATCAGCAACTCGGCCAACTCGACTTCCTCAGCGGCGTTCAGCGTCGACATCGAGCCCAGCGCGATACGTCGCTGAACGGCCGCCGTAACGTCCGGATCGGCATATCCCAGCAGACATGAACCGATGCCGGATGTGGTCATGTCAATAAAGCGACGGCCATCAAGGTCGATCACTTCACAACCGTGAGCCTCCCGGGCGTAGGCTGGCCAGAGTCCGGGAGCGAACATTTCCGGCCGCTTGCTGAGCAGTTGCGTTCCGCCGGGAATCAGCTGCTTCGCTCGGGCATACATCGCCTGAGTCTGCTTACCGAAGGGCGAGACAGTTGTGGGATCATCATCGCCGAACTGAACATGAAACGCGGAGACGGCATTTCTCCAGAAAAGGTTCTGAATGTCGTCTGCCGACCATTGGGCAATTTCTGCGGCATGCTTCATGGACAGCAATTGCTCATAGATTGCCAGAATCGGACGGCCATCGCAATGGGGAAATTGAAGGTGAAACCGGCTGACATCGACGTATTGCCAGGCTCGTCCCATCGCCGCGTACTGACCATGAAAGTACATCGCGTCAATGCCGTCCGATCCGTACAGAATGCGCCGCTGATCCTCACGCGAGAACAACGTGATCAGCGGCCGTACATCAGTCACCGCTGAAACGTCGTACCAGATATTCGGCATGTCACGAAGTTTGTCGATCGCCTTTCGAATCGGCCAGTAGGTAAAGCTGCGGGCGCAATGAGCCAGAATCCACTTGATGTTCGGGTATCGGTTTCCGGTAAAATCCTGCAGATCGCTCAGGTTGAACTCGTCCGCGCAGCCGTGGAAGCGGGAAAGATGCATCGTGACCCAAAGTCCCATTTCATTCGCCAGTTCCAGTTGCTCGTGAGTCAGAAACTCGTGTATCCGGCACTGCGCGATATCGCCGGTGGTGGAGAACAGACGGTACGGTTTGAGTCCGATGAATCCCCGCTCGCGCACGTCGCGTTCGATATCCTGCACGCGACAGGACGGCGTCACCAGTCGATTCATGCGAGACTGCGGATCCTGTCGAACCTGCTCGATGCACCAGCGGTTATGCAGATCGACATCGATCCCGGGCGTCGGCGTACCCAGCACCAGAAAATGCGTTTCACGACCCGGGTACAATCGCGCCGCCCACTGCTGCAAAGTGGTAAAGTCCGCGAAACCCCAAGGATTCGCTGCCGAGGGCGAAGATGCCTTCACATGCTCCGGATGGAACATGTGAATATGGGCGTCGAACACCCGATCCGGAACGAAGTCCTGGAGTTCCTCGTCCCAGATCTGCTGATCGTGTCGTGAGAAGTCGCTCAGAGAAACTGACATATGGAGTTCCGAAAAAAGGTAAAGAGTTGGACATTCAGCGAGCGGCACAGCGCTAGCGGGGTGTTGATTTAATACCAACCCGAAGCGCCAGCGAGGCAAAAACGGCTGAATTCCTCGCTGGCGCTTCGGGTTGGTATGATCATGAGCCCCAAAAATCACTAAATCAACACCCCGCTAGCGGGGTGTTGATCCAATCGTAGGGTGCGTAAAGCGGAGCGCAACGCACCACTTGGTGAAAGCGTGAGAAACTGGTGTGTTTCGCTGGCGCTGCACACACCCTACTTGACTCCATGCTTTTTTGGGGGTTCTCAGATCGATTGCCAGCATCCATGTTCAACACTGGCCAGCGCGGCCAGATTGACGCGCAATGTCTGTACGCCGTCATCCAGGCTGCAAAGCAGAGGAGCGTGGCCTTCGACGGCATCGAGAAATCGATTGGCCTGTGTCACGAATGCAGCGTCGCGCGGCTGCGGTTCGTGTGGCTCGTCATGCCACGGTTCGTCAGGGTGCATCATCCACCGCCACCGTTGGGAGTGCGCTTCCCAGCGAACAGTGCCACGCTCACAGATGACGGTGACCGTGACTTCGTTCGGCGCCTGATGCTGGTTGAGACTGTAGCTGCCGAGCACATCGCCGTGGCGCGTCAGCACATGGACTGTGTCTTCAACCGAAACGCCCGCAAGCACTCGGTGCGCAGCATCTGCAACGAGTCTCTCGATCGGGCCGACCAGCCATTCACCCGCATTCAGGATATGTGTCAGCGCGTCCTGGATCGCGCCACCACCCGTCGCGCGGTCCACATAATAGGTCTCGCGATACGCTGGACGGTAGGTGGGAAAATGCTGACCACAGACGGCCACGATCTCGACAGGATTTCCGAACCGACCGCTCAACACAGCTTCTCGCATCGACTCCAGCGCCGGAATACAGCGAAGGACATACGCCACACCAACCACCAGACCGCGTTGCCTGACCACTCGTGCCAACAGGTCGGCTCCGTCGGTGCTGGTGCTGAGCGGCTTTTCGATCAGCAGATGAATGCCGGCTTCCGCCAGACGTGTGGCAATCTCCAGGTGTCGATTCGCGGGCGTTGCGATGACCGCCGCCGTGACCCACCGGGTCGCCGGATGAAGCGCATCGCCGTGTTCTGCCATCGCCGCTGTAAGATCGGCGAATCCACGAACGCTATAGCGTTCAGAGATGGTGGCCCGGAGTGTGTCATTGATCTCAACGAACGAGATCTCGGCACGCCCCGTCGTCTGGAAGCAGCGCAAGTGTCGCTCGCCGATGGAACCGACGCCGACAATCAGAATGCGGTGCAGATCACTCATTACTCGTCACTTTCCGATGCAAACCCGTCGAGACGTAAAGAGCAGCGATGTCAATGCGCAGTCGGCTGTGCATTGTCCTGATTCGTGTAGACTGTAATGCCATGTTTCCAGAACTTCCAGGAGGTAGCCGCCGATTGCCGTTTTGGGAGGAGTCCGGTCGTGGGTGCTGGCGAGAGTGCAATCGACGTTGATTCTCGGGATGGTTCCCTTTCGAGATTAAGAGTTGTGACATACAACTCCTGTCTGCGGAAGACATTTTGATCAAACGGATGTGAAAGAATCTCCTATGGTGCTGTCGGGCGATACTACGGTGTTGATTTTTGGAGCGTCAGGCGATTTGACGTCCCGCAAGCTGATCCCTGCGCTGTTTCGATTGTCGCAACAGCAGTATTTGTCGCCCCGCAGTCCAGTGATCGGAGTGGCACGGCGTTCGAAATCGCATGACGAGTTCCGGACTGAGATGCGTGACACCGTAAAATCGCGTCTGGGCGAGGACAAATTTGATGCGGCCGCGTGGGATGTCTTTGCAAAGCAACTGTTCTATCAGCAACTGGATATTACGAACCCCGGTGAATACGCCACGCTCAGCGCATCGGTCCAGGCGATCGAATCACAGGTCGGGGCAGGAAATGAGTCGGCGCGCATTGCGTATCTGGCGACAACTCCGGATTTGATTGCACCTGCGGTTGAGGGGTTGGATGTGTCGGGCATGATTCCGCCACGGGAATCGCCATCACTCCTGCGGGTGGTCGTCGAAAAGCCGTTCGGACGCGACCTGAAATCGGCTCAGGAACTGACTTTGACATTGTCACGCCATCTGCAGGAAAGTCAGATTTACCGAATCGATCATTATCTCGGCAAAGAAACAGTACAGAATATTTTGCTGTTCCGATTCGGCAATGCGATTTTTGAGCCGCTGCTGAATCGTAATCATGTCGATCACATTCAGATTACAGTTGCCGAAGCACTGGGCATGGAAGGGGCGCGTGGAGGCTACTACGACACATCAGGAGCAATGCGGGATGTGCTGCAGAATCATGTGCTCCAGTTGTTGTGCCTGATTGCGATGGATCCTCCGTCGCTCTTTCAGGCGCGGGAAATTCGCGACGAAAAAATGAAGGTGCTGCAGGCTCTGCGACCGGGTGTCAGTGGTCCAATCGGGAACTGGGCGATCAGAGGTCAGTATGCGGCGGGGCTTGTCAATCGTCAACCCGCCCTGGGGTATCGTGAAGAAGATCGCGTCAATCCGAATTCGAATCGCGAAACGTATGTGGCGATGCGCGTCGCACTCGACAATTGGCGCTGGGCAGGTGTGCCGTTCTTTCTGCGGACGGGTAAGCGGTTGCCAAAGCAGATGACTGAGATTGCAATTCAGTTCAAAAACCCCCCATTGAATTTGTTCTCGACCGTCGAATGCGACGGCGATCTGTGCGACCTTGTGGAAACCCGACCCAATGCATTGATCCTGCGAATCCAGCCACAGGAAGCAATTTCATTGCGGTTCTCCACCAAGCGGCCAGGAATGAATTATCAGGTCCAGCCGGTGTCGATGGACTTCGAATACGGAGACCACTTTGCAACGCAGTTGCCGGAAGCGTATGAACGCCTTTTGCTGGATGTGATGCGCGGTGATTCGACGTTGTTTACGCGCAGCGATGAATTGGAAGCCGCATGGCGATTTGTGACGCCGGTACTGGAATCATGGGAAACCAGCTCTTCGGCACCCGATCTTTATCCCGCAGGCACATGGGGACCAGCCTCGGCGGATCGACTGATTTCAGAAACCAAGGCGCGGTGGCGAGCACCCACGTGACAGGGTTAATGGCACCTGAGGTCTGTTGCATTCCAGTGAGCGGCAAAGCGCTAGTGCATTGTCAAGACTTGATTTTGTGGTAGGCCGGACCCAGCGAAGCGCAGTTCCGGCAGGTGTCTGGTAATTGCCGGAACGGCGCTCCGCTTGGTCCGGCCTACACATTCAACCCCAAATTTGGCTTGACAAAGCAATAGCCGCCGGTTTTTGCAGACACACACCCGCGGCTAGCGCCCTGCGGCTCACAGTTCCAGCTGCCACGATTTGCGAGGGCCTTCATTCCTTCGTAGCAAACGTTGTCAGCCCGTCCGCTTTGGCTTTTGACACCGTCGAGACAGTAATTTTATTCCCGGCGTCATCCACAACCAGCACCATCGGGTCACGTTCGCCGGCGTATGCCTGGAAAATCGTGTCAATCGCCTTTAAGGCCGTCACGTTGCCAAGGTCGTAAGTCTGAGCCATGACCTGAGTGAAACCGGCACCCTGAAATGCCTTGCCGTCGATTGAGATTTCTGTCTTGATGGAATCGCCGATGTAACTGAATGCTTCCTGGAGTGGTGTCCTGCGGAAATCGATAAGGACTTTCAGCTTGAGTCGATCTGCAATCTTGTCCGGAATCTTCGTCGTGTCGTTCTTCGTCAGATGCGAATCGTTGTCGAAGTCCGTCAATAAGGACTGGTTCCAGGTCAACAGAGCTCCCGCAGCAAGGTTGGCTGATGCGTGTTGCGGCAGCAATGTGACCAGCCTCACACCAGCAGGGTCAATGTGAGCAGTCGTACCGATTTCCAGTGCTTTGATCATCGCCGGAAAGCGTCCGATCATGTCGCGGGAACCAACGGTGGCAGGTCGCATCATCCGCACGCCACTCAGGATCTCTTCAGGAAGGTGCGACAGTTTCACTTGAGTAAAACGTTGCAGCTTCACCGGTGTACTGGCCTGCGTCTGGTGGAGTAATGTCTCCATGAAGAGCTTTGGCTCCAGATGCATACTCCACGAAACGGTCTGCACATCTTCGCCAAACCAGAACAAAAACTTGTCCGCGAGTGTCTGCAACTGACTGGTAAATGCGTCTTCCCGATGTGCATCGACGATCTTCACATCGAACAGCAAAGACAGATGCCGATCACGATCCGACTCGCGAATCAGAGGCTCCATGTCAGATGACAGGAGTGCCGGGTCGTTCAGAGACATTGCCAGCGATTCCGACATACTTGATGGCGCGACGGCGAATGTCTGATCATCGATGATCATGTAACTGAAATCGGGAGCTTCGTACAACTCGACTTTCGGGTCCGCGTAAATGCGCCCCTTAAACCGCTGCATAAACTCCTGATCAGTTTGTGATGACTTCAGCCGTACGACGGCAGCCACCTCCGGTGCCGTCATGCGCGGGCCGAAATTGACCGCAAATGTCAGTTCTGAAATCTCTTCCGGTTTGTAACGTGTTCGCGTCTCAATCTGTTCCTTGAGCCAGATTCCCAGAGTGCTCAAAGTCGCCTGAAACTCTGCCGTGTTGCGGTCTTCCTTCCATAACTCAGCCGGGTGCATGTGACACACGATATGAGGTGTGAAAGGCAGATAATCGACCGGAATCGGCTCGCCCGCTGTGGGACTCAATGCCTTTGCGTCATCATTTGATGCCGCCCTGTCGGCGACTGCTTGCTGATATTCAGCACTGAGCTTGACGCCAGGTTGCAAGGCAGAAGAATCACTCTGTTGACTGATGAACCAGATGCTGGCGCCGACCGCTGCAATCAGAACTGCGGCTATGCTGGCAAACATCGGAACGTTGTGAGATTTTCTGCGGCGACCTTTGACGCGATCAATCACGCTCCCAGTCGCTGTTTCCGGATTCTCTGCCGTCGATGAAACAGCAAACAGCGTCGATGGAGCATCCGGAACCCAGCGAGCCGAAGTCCCAAGCATTGGCGCCGCAGTCGGCACAGCAGGATGGACCAACTGCAGAGGCACTTCGTCTGGTTCTGCAACTAACACAGGAGGTGTCGTCAGGATAAAACGTGTCCCGCAGCCGGGGCACTTAACTCGCCTGCCGACCAAACTGGCATCGCGTAATTTGAGAGACGCTCCGCACGAGGCACACGCGATCGAAATACCAGCCATGTTTCAACCACTCAAGGACCGCGACAAACTCACTCTGAACCCGCCGCATTCTCGCTGGTCGAGGTGCCAGGAACAAGGCAAAAACGGGGCGTTACGTCGGATTCGTTTCCGCGCCGGCACAACACGCTTACGTTCCGATCGGTCAATCAGTGACCGAGTTGAGGCTATCAGCTTTCATAAAAATATTTCGTCGTGAACGCCCGATGCGGGCTTCGGACAATTCCAGCAGACCACCAGATGGTTCACCACTTCTCCCACACCTTCAATTTCACGAACAGCCCTGCAGACATCGAAGTCATCGCTGGACACGCGAATTACGCCTTCGAGGCAGATACCATTCGCTAATCTGCGGACGACAAGTGACCCGATGTCCAGCCCATTCGCAGCATTCAACGCACGCCGGACATCAGTCTCCAACTGGTGGGCTGAACGGGGAACTGCCGGTAGGGCAGGAAAAGCAAACTCTTTGGAACGAGTTTCTCCGACCATGGCTTCCTCCGTGTAGAACTAAAAACCTCCTCCGAACACCTTGTGATGACGCTGAACCGATGTTACCCGGCAGAAACGGCGCAGCTAGTTTGATTTCAAAAATGCAAGGAAGTCTGAGGAGAAATTTCAGGAAAATTTCACACCACAGTTTTCCGTACTTTCCTGGATTCACATTCAAATCAATATTTGCTGCAATGCAACTGCTTTGCGATGATCGGCACGAAACACCGGGGGCGACTTCACACCGGCAATTTGCGGCAAATCGTCTCCCCATGCAGATCCGGACTATTCGCTGATTTGAGGGTCTGGTCAAGTTCGAATTTGGGTCGGCAAAAGTTGCAGCCGATACGAAATTTGTGAGCGGAAAAATCTGCTTCAATTGCAAAATTTAATATCCAGAAATTACTTAACATCCAAGGATCGACGAATTCAGCCTTTTCACAAAAGTGAGGGGCAGTCAAAATACTGATACAACTGAATGATTTAAAGGTTCAAACACTGTGTTTGGAATCCTGCTTAATATGCTGTGAAAGGTTATGATCTTCGAGTGCTGTCATGCCAAACGAAAATTCCATGCCCGACGAATTACGTGGTCTGATTGAAAAGCGATCTGCGAAAGATCGACGAAAAAAAACTCCAGGCCGATTATCCGACGACGATGATGGACAGAGTGCCAACGCAGCTTCGGCCCGCAAGCCGCCGCGAGATCGTCGCCAGCAAAAGAACTTCCGCGATCTACTCGACGAAGACGACGAATAGCCGTCCCGATCGATCGTTGATTGCTTCGGACCGAACGCACGATTTATGCGTCGCGTGTGCTCGCGCGCGATCTTTTTGCGGCACTGGCATTCGAGGCGACGTGTCTTCCTACGGGGATCTTTTCCTACCCGACGGGATGGGCACAAACTCCGGGCTATTCCTTCGACCGTTTCCGGCGGCGGCTGAGGGCGGAGGGCCTTCTGAACCATTGCCGAACAGGGCGTCATTCCAATCTGTCGATAGCAGAAGGTCGAAACCGGGGTTTTGTTCTTTGACCTGGCACGAACATGCTCCGCAGAGGAACTCTGTCAGGTTATGAATCAGATCTGCGTTCAGTTGCGATGCAGGTACGACTTCGAGGGCACGACCACGACCAAAGACAGGGACGATCAATGGTTCGCCGGCAGTTGCGGCGTCAGCCTGAAAGTCAGTCAGTTGCCGCACAAGGAATTGTTCGTTGGCATCACCGGGATCAATCTCCAGGACGGAAAACTGCAACAGCAGCGGGACTTCAGAAAACAGTTCGGAACCGGGCAGACCGATGCCTTCCGGAAGTTCAACCTTGCGCGGCAGTTCTTTGCATTGCTTCCTCAGCAGTTCCCGCACAGCCGCTGTTTTTTCATCGTCAGCAGACTTCAACAACAGCCACACAATCGCGTCGCCGGACTGCAGGCGTCTTGTTAGTTCCGAACGCACCGGTGATTTGATCAATCCTGTCGTCCGGGCTTCCTGCAATGAACCGTGCCAGTGATTGATCGTCCTGCCTCCTCCCTTCAGCGACCGCGCGACGATCATGGGCAATTTCGCTTCAGTCTTTTCTTTGACTGAGAGCCAGAGACCATTGAGTTCCTGATCGTCATTGTGGCTGAGATCGCAGCGAATCACGTTGAGATTCGCATCACCGTCTTTTGCCAGCGAGGCACGCTCCAGATCCTGGACGATTTCCTCATCGTCCGCCGACATCGCGATCCGATGAAATACAATGATTTCGCACGAATCAGGTTTCCAACGCTCAAGCGCAAATCGAAACACGGGAATATTACACGCCGCCGCCACAGCACCGCAGATGATGAGTGCTGCGAAACAGAGAACGACTCGCGACACGCGGAGGAAGCAAATGTAGTGCGAATTAGTCAGGAGCATTTTGCGATTCTGCTTCAGCAGGATCAAAGCTGATCCGTGCGTAAATCTCTGAGAGTTTGATCTGGCAGGAAATTGAATCGAGAATCAGGATGTCATCCAGAGTCCGGTAGTCGAGTAACGCCCATTGGCCGTCTGCGTTGAGAGCAAATCTTTCGACAAGTACATGATCCTGCGAGATCAACACATATTCTCGCAACGATTCGATCGCCCGATAGTGCTCAAATTTCTTTCCACGGTCCCACAATTCTGTTGATGGCGACAGCACTTCCACGACGACTCGCGGATTCAGAAGCGTATCGACCTGATGGTCCTCAAATCGTGGCCGATCACAAACAGCGACTACGTCCGGATAGGTATAAAGACCTGTCTTGTTAACCTTCACGCGCATGTCAGATTGATAGACTTCACACGATCGACCGTCGAATTGTTCACTGATTCGTCGACCCACATTGCTGGCAATCAGATTGTGTTTCCGGCTCGCGCCGACCATTGCAAACATCTCACCGCGAAAAAACTCGCTGCGAAACTCCGCCGCTCGTTCGATGGCAAGATACTGTTCAGGTGTCAAACAAGGTTTTGGAACTGTGGACATAACGTTCACTTCAATCGATTCTGAAATTGTTCAAGGCTCGACGCCACACGGCGCGCCAGAACCCACATCGCTGCCTACAGCCTGCTGCTCTCTGTCAATCGAGTATTGATGTGTGCCACTGGCTCAGCCAGTGCTTCCTGCAAATGCGGCGCACTGGCAGAGCCAGTGGCACAACCCATCAATCTATTCCTGACAAAGCACTACAGCCTCCTGATAACTCCGATATCACTTCTTCCCAAAGCACATCACGCTCCCATCCAGTGTCGTCAGAAACAACTGTCCCCGCGCACCGGCCAGACCGTCCCACGTCGGAAGCGTATCGAGTTCGACTGTGTTTTCGATTTTGCCGGTTTCCGTATTCACAGTGAGTAGTTTCGCACCTTGCTGGCCCTCGATCGCAGCGTCCTGGGCGCTGAGTAGTTTTTGGACTTCCGCGTCTTTTTCTGACAGTTTCTGAAACGTCGCTTCCTCATCAATGATGTCCGGCGGGCCGACGATATACAAGTGGAATCCTGCCATCACCATCGCACGCACGTAGATCGGTACGTCAGTCGTCCATTTCGGTTCAATCAGACTGTTGCGAGGTTCCTTATCAGCAACGGTGTTACCCGCTTTGTCTGTGGCATTTGCTTTCTTACCCTTGCGACTGCCCCCACCGCCGCCACCATTCTTTCCCGAAAACTGCACGCCCTGCCCGGATTTGCCAGTGACAATTTTGCCGCCGTTCAGGGTCCCGTTGTTGCGATAGGTTGACATGTCACGCGCGGTTCCGTCATCGAAACTGACGACCAGTACCGGATCCGCCGACATTTCCGAACCGTCCTTGTATCGCTCCGCCACGGCAGCATCATCGACGGCTGTCAGGAACAGGCGGACTTCGTCGATAATCCCGACAAACTGGTACGGTGACGGATAGCTGCCGACGGAACCACCTGCATCATCGCCGATTTCCAGTCCCTGCGCCGGATCTCGCGTCAGGAAACTCGGGGCTACGCCCTCGCCGACTCGTTCACCATCCACATACAAACGCATCTGCTTCTCTGCCGTCAGCACACCGACCACATGATGCCAGCCTCCGACGATTCGCTTCGGTCCTGAAACTGTCGTGAGTTCTCCCGCCACGCGGACATGAAACGTGGGCTTGCCTGTTTCAAGTGTCAGCGCGAAGCCTTCCATTGGACCACCGCGTGCCACAATCACACCGTTTGGATTTGTCGCGGTCATCCAGGCTTCAACCGTGATGGCTTTGCCCGCCGGATTCAGACTGGGACTGTTCGGAAACTGAGCAAACGAACTCGCCTGCGCGGCACCGCCGGTATTGGCCTGTTTGCCGAAGCCTTCAGGAATCTCCGGGGGTTCCGGTGATGCTGCGAACAACTGACGTTCCATCGTCGTCGTCCAACGGAAGTATTCCGGCTTTCGTCCATAGCCGAACACATACCCGCCACCGTTTACCATGATGTCTCCGGACGGGGCAAACCGACCGGCCTGAAAATATCCTCCATGTCCGCCCGCAAAACTGCGGCCCATCACCCAATACGAGCGATGAAACCAACTGTCATCCAGAAATCCCATTGGAGCGAACAGGTGAACTCCTTCGCCGCGCTGAGCGGATCCCTGCTGCACGAAATCGCCGGAAATCGGACCAATCTCAAGGCGATTACCCTCGAGATCAAATTTCTGCGACCGCATGTAAACGAACTTGTCATCGGCACTCAGAATATCAGGCAAACCAACCGGCATCTGCAGGATCTGAAGCTTCTCCTGCATATTGTTACCGGTCTCCGGATTCGTTTCATCCATGATCGTTTCGGAAAGTTTTTTGCCGGACTGCAGATCCAGACGCAGCAGACGCAGCCCGCCATCAAGGAAATTTGAACGACCTGCCACCGCCCACACGACATTGTTCTTAATCAGCACGCTGCCGTGCACGGGCCAGAGTGATTCCAGTTGTTCAAACGCCATTGCCCGGCGATCCAGCGGAGCGACTCGATAACGCCAGATCAGCTGACCGTCATCGGTTTTCAGACAGTAGACACATCCGTCCGCACAACCGAAGATCACCCGGCCCTGCTCAACCGTCGGCGGCGAATCAATCCGAGCCCCCGCTGTGAACGTCCATGATGCTGCGCCGGATTTCTGATCCAGAGCATGCAGCGTATGCGCATCAATCTGTGCGACATAAACGAGTCCCGCAGCGATCACCGGCGATGTCAGACGCCCGCCGAGTGACTTTGTCCATTGCAGACCCACATCGGCTGGAATGTCCTGTCTGGATGTCCCGCTGCGTTTCTGATCGTGGCGAAACGTCGGCCAATCGTCATTGCCATCAAACTCTGAGACCGCCGTCAGGGGCGTCCCGAACGCGGGCCCTGTTTCAAGCCGTCCTTCCTCCGGAACCTTTCCCGGAATCGGTCTGGTCGGAGCCATGGGTGCGAGCGCATTAAAACCATACAACTTCGCTTCCGGATAACAGGCACAGTTATGCGGCGGCGTGTACGTCAAGCCGTTGCACGGCATCACGCCATACAGACAGCCTCCGCGAACCCAGTGATGGATGTCCCAGTGTTCCTTTTTGAAATCGACGAATTCCACCCCGGTTCGCGATGGAATCAGAAAGTTATCCGTGGCCTTCGCAATATAGCAGCGATGGTGAAACCAGTATGTGTCGATATCCGGAGCAAACTCCTTCCTGACTTCGCCTGTTCGCGGATCGCGCCCCGTGTACACGCCGGTGTCCTTGCCCTGCGTCGTCGGGGCGCACCACACAAGGCCATCCACAACCATCAGGTCCTGAGGCGACTGGTAGCCTGAGTCAGGATGATCGGCGGTCCAAAGCTGTTTGCCGCTTGCCGCATCGACGCTGATCATATTTCCATCGCCCCCCGCGTAGAGCACAACGTCGTTGTAGATCACCAGTCGGGGACCAAAGTTGAACGTGAACTGCTTGCGGCGCGTTACCGGTTCGGTGGTCCATACCAGTTCCCCCGATTGCTGATTGATGGCATTCAGACTTTCGCCATCGTGAAAGTAGACGTTTGTTCCGTCTGCGGACAGCGTCAGCGGAGAAATTCCTGTCTGCTTCGCCCACAGTTGTTGCCCGGTCGCGGCATTGAACGCCATCACCACGCGAGGCTCTTCGTTCCAGAAAAATTCCTGATTGACTTTCGCCTGATCACCGACGCGCCCATTCGCCGGAGCGTATTCGGCTCGCTCCGATTTTCCCTTGCGGACCACAACGAACAGCAGGCCGTTCGTGTGAATGATTTCTTCTGCCGCATCGGTATCTTCATAGGTTCGCAGATTTTTGCCCGTCGCTGCATCGAGAGCCACCACCGGCGAATCAAAACTGAGGGTTGTGAAGACTTCGTTATCCGTCGAGACCAGTCGCCGCGACAATTGAGTCGGACCACTCTTCAGCGGCCAAAGTTGATTCTGCCATTCGGTGATTTCGCGTTTCCAGAGTATCGTGCCGTTGAAGGCATCCCGCGCAATCAGCTTCCATTTCGAGGGCAACTGCACCGAGATGCGACTGCCTTCGTCCATGATGTAGAACATGCGACCGTTTGTGGAAACCAGTGCACTCATGCTGGCCATGCGGTCATGATGTCGCGACCAGCGAGGACTTCCAACCCATTGCAGGTGCCGAGGCGAATTTACCACATCATCATGCGCCACCGAGTTTCCGCTGGCATCGTGCAGATAATGCGACCAGTCGTCGATGTTCGTCGGACGCGGCTTGATAGTCTTCGTCCACTGACCGGCGGCATCCTTCTTCAACGCCACACCATTTGGCACAAGCACCCGCAGAATTTCTTCCTGAGTCACCTCGCCCTGATCTTCGACCACGATCAGATTCACAAGGTTGTCGATGTACGGCAGCTCTTTTCCGGCAAACTGCACGACAGAAACATCACCGTATTTCCCCGCCGCATGAATCGCCTTTCGCGCAGCCTCAGTCCTTGTCGTATCGGATGCAAGTCCATGCACCTGAATCGAAACGTCCGTCTGCAATGCAGCTGTCAGCCCGCCGTCACCAACACCCAGATGCACGACAAAACCGCCAGTGACATTGGCGGTCTCCAGAATCTCCGCTGCATCCTCTGCGACACCGCCGCGCGACTCAGGTACGATTTCCGTGAAAAAACATAACACCATAAGGCTGGCAATGAATCGACGCACCATCTGGCGAACTCCTCAGGAAAACCGGTCAGCTCCGCGACCAGTCGTCACGGCACGACCAGTCTACCAGGTTATCAGGAGACTGCCCACTCTTAACGACTCATGGCAAACATATTTCGCGGCAGCACGGTCGCCCTGGAGTTGTTGAATTTTCCTGCCCCGTAATCTTCCAACGAAATTGTCGTGCTCGTGCTCAGTGAAACGGTGCTCGTGCTCGTAATCGAATAGAGGCAACAGTGACAGACTACCCGTTTGACCACGATCGACTTGATGTTGATCGCCTTTCGATTGAATACGTCGCGCATGCGTTTGATACCTCTTGTTTGTTGTCAGGGATTCATCGCGATGCTCACGATCAATGGCGGGGCGATTACGAGCACGAGCACCGCGATGCTGAGCACGAGTACGAAGAAATGCCGGAACCACGCGTTGGACCAAAGCGCGGGGCGTTGCCCACGCGGTTAAACGATTTTGCCATCCTCAACCGCCTGAGGTATACAGTCGAAAAGATGTGTGCAAAATTCGAAGTTGTTGAAAAGAAAGGTTCTAAGCTATGCTGCACAGCGTGGGAACTGTCGGCACCGGAAACTCAAGCGGGGTGACGACTTCTGTCGTGGGTCATCAAAAAGATCAATAGCCAAAATCATGGATTCGAAAACTCACGGATCACTGGAGCCGAGTGTGCAGCCGTGTCGCCGATCAAAAGCGAAGCGCGTCTCTGACATTCGTTTCCTGAACGGTCCGCAATCTCGGTTTCGCGAACTGATGATGTCGTTGAAAGCCTTTCGGGAACTCATTTCCGGATTTCGGCAGCTGCACTTTGTCGGCCCTTGCGTCACAGTCTTTGGATCCGCTCGATTTCCGGAAACGCACCCGTATTACGAATTCGCCAGAAGCGTCGGCGAGCATCTGGCGTTGGCAGGATTTACGGTGATGACTGGTGGAGGCCCCGGAATCATGGAAGCCGCGAACCGTGGAGCGAAAGATGTCGGTGGACGCAGTGTCGGCTGCAACATCGTGCTGCCGTTGGAACAGGAACCGAATCCGTATCTCGATACGTTTGTAGAATTCGACTACTTCTTCATTCGCAAACTGATGCTGGCAAAGTACTCCTACGCTTTTGTGGCAATGCCGGGCGGCCTCGGAACACTCGACGAGCTCTTTGAAATTGCGACCCTCGTGCAGACACGAAAAGTAGAAGAATTCCCGATCATCCTGGCGGGGTCTGCGTTCTGGAAACCGATGCTGGATTTTCTGCGAGACACGATGGCCAGGGAAGGCACGATCAGCGTCTTTGACGTTGATCGATTTTTCGTCAGCGACTCACCAGAAGATATCGCCAGTTTCGTCAGCGATGTCGCCAGGAAGCATTTCGGCCTGCAGGAGGGCATCCGGAAACCACACTGGTGGTTGTTCGAACGATTGCCTTGGTCGTAGGATTACTTCAGCAGGCAAGTTTGTGAAACGGCGTGAGTCCTGAGTTCGGACTGGACTTCGCGAAAGTTGTGCTTCAGCCACGGAGTGGCGAAAGGTTGTAGCCACGGGCGCGAGCCGTTGACGTGACCCACATCTTTTCGATGCCCGCTCAACCAAGGTTTCATCGAGAGAAAATCTTTAACCGCGGTGCCCATTGAACCGCTATCCCGTCATATCGACTGGTCGCATGAGAGACTAAAAACTCAAGGTGAAGTACGATATCATGCAACGTTCATATCACTGCCTGTCTGGATTCTGCGAACCTGGAGTCAACTCCCATGCTCACCGTCTGCTTGCGAAAGATTTCAGGTCCGTTCCTGTTTGTACTGGCCAGCGTCGTACTCTGCAACAGCAGCAGTTTCGCTGACGATGTCACCCGCCGCCAGGCAGATGGGCAACCGCTCGCAGCCAACGCGCGGCGACTTCTGCAGGCGCTCGACTCGCTCGGCGCATCGTTGGAAGCTCCAGGACGCGATGCCATCTCGAAAGCAATCTCGGCCGAAGACGCTGTGGAATTGCAGACGCTGCTTGATCCTCTGGCATTGTTCGTCATTGAGATCAATCCGGAGCTGCGAGTCAAAGTGAAACGTGGTCCCGGAGATCCCGTGCTGCAGCAGGGAGGCTACACGCCGATCGTGATCAAGGTGATCAATGACGCCACGCTGGCACGTCGTTTGAATATCTCCAGTCCGCAGGCCGGGGCAGTCTACGGCGGAACATCAGAAGGCATTCTGCTGCGACAGGCGCAAACGGAACTGAAGCGAAACGAAAACACAAACCGCGAACGGCGTTTTCTGGACGTTGAAATGTTTGATCAGTCACCGATGACGGCAAAACTCAGCGGCTTGAATGTTGAATACGTTCTGGCATTGATCCACTGCAGTGAGGCTGGTACACGCGAAGCCACAATTGCGTTTGATGTCGGCGAGGGCACTCAGGATCTTGGATTTCGAAGTGAAGTCCCGGTATTGTTCAGTGTTCGGCCGGCCATTCCTGTGAAACTGGCGATTCGCGACGCCGACGGTGAACCCACAACTGCGCGGCTCGAGTTTCGTGATCTGCACGGTCGCGTTTATCCGCCGCAGGCCAAACGACTCGCGCCGGATTTCTTTTTCCAACCACAGATCTATCGCAAAGACGGCGATACTGTCGTGCTGCCGCCGGGCGAGTTTACCCTCGAGAGCAGCCGTGGTCCGGAATATGTCCGCCAGGTTCGCAAGGTCACGATTACTATCGGCGAGCGGAGCGGCGTAAGTCCTCCGGTACAAGTCACGCCTGAACAGCAATCGGACGCCACACTCGCGGTAAATCTGCAGCGCTGGATCAACCCCGCGGAATCTGGATTTTACAGCGGCGATCACCACATTCACGCCGCCGGTTGTTCGCACTATGACAACCCGACTCAAGGCGTCACGCCGGCGGACATGTTCAGTCAGGTAAAGGGCGAAGGTCTGAATGTGGGGTGTGTCCTGACATGGGGGCCGTGTTTTGATCACCAGAGAAACTTTTTCTCGCCGACGGCCGATACTATCAGTGAACCACAGACCCTGCTGAAGTACGACCTCGAAATCAGCGGCTTCGGTTCCGCTGCGCTCGGGCATGTCTGTCTGCTGAATCTGCAGAATCAGACGTTCCCCGGTTCAGATGGCACAAGCACTCAGGGCTGGCCAACATGGACGGTCCCCGTCATGCGTTGGGCCAAAGAACAGGGAGGCGTCACCGGATATCCGCATTCGGCGCTGCATGTCGATGCGAAACAGGTGGCCGCACGGCTGATCCAGAATCTTGATGCGAATCAGGATGGCTCGCTGAGCCAGGATGAAACTCACGGCCACCTGCTTCCTGAAAAGTTCAGCGCGATCGAATCGGACCGCGATGGCATGCTGTCCGAATCTGAATTACAGCGTAGCGCAGATCGGGCCGCAGATCAGCTGCCGAATTTTGCGTTTCCGGCCATGGATGGCGGAGGCGCGATGGAGATTTTTGTCAGCACTTCGGAAGGCGTCTGTGACTTCATCAGTGCGATGGACACGGCTCGAATTCCCGAATGGAATACGTGGTATCATCTATTGAATTGCGGTTATCCGCTCAAGCTGAGCGGTGAGACAGACTTTCCCTGCATGAGCAGTCGCCGCGTCGGACAGGGGCGAGTTTACGTACAGCTTGGCAAGGTGCAGGACGTGGATTTTCCCGCGTGGTGTGCTGGAATCGCTGCCGGGCGCTCGTATGTCTCCGATGGATACGCTCATGCGACATCATTCGCAGTGAACAACTGCGCCGCTGGAACAGAAGATGTGGCATTGTCCGCACCGGGCCCTGTCGTCATCGAGACATCCGTGGCGTTTGCACCGGAACAGCCTCGAGCGGTCGCCTATGGCACACTGTTTCCACCGTCCGGAAATCGGATGGTTGGCGACACTGTCAATCTCCACGCTTCGCGCGACACCGGTTTTGTGGAGGGCGGTGAACGACTCGTGGAAATCGTGGTCAATGGACGGGTCGCAGCCTCGCAGAAAGTCGCTGCCGACGGAAAACAGCATGATCTGGAGTTCGAAATTCCGATCGATTGCAGTAGTTGGATTACCGTCCGCCAATTTCCTCAATTGCATACCAATCCGGTGAATGTCATTGTTCAGCAACAACCGATCCGTGCCTCGCGGGGGAGTGCGTTGT
>CAZFDW010000066.1:14574-18814 GCA_964517865.1 uncultured Chitinophaga sp. | reverse complement strand
ACAGTTCTCACCACCGCCGGGCGACTTCGGGATTGGTCCATGTCTTTACCACATCCGGCCGGTTTCAGAGGATCACATGCAGATGATTATCGAGGTTTGCTGGAGGTGGTTTCAAAACCGGGACTGGCTCCCGGCTTCTTTTTCGGACCTCAGGTGAGAGAATCCCGATCCGGACTCATTCAGCGGCGTTCAGCCGCAATCCGGGTAAGTTGCTGGCTTCATCCAGAATTAGCCTTAGTTCCTCATCGCTGTTGCCGTGTTCACGTTGCCAGGCCTGGGCCTTTTCCAGCAGCGCCCTGGCTTCGGCCAGCTTACCGCGACGACTTTCAATCATTGCCAGAAAATACCAGTCCGCTGCCGGTTGGGGAGTCTTCAGTTCGAGAGATTGTTCGAACTCCGAAACCGCTTCGCCAAGGCGGTCCTGGTAGTAAAGAGCCACTCCCAACGTATTGTGGTAATTGGGTTGATCGGCCTTCAGTTCAATTGCTCGCCGAACAGACTGCTCTGCCGCAAGGGCATCTCGCAGTGAGTCATCTCGAACACACAACTGGTGCCAGGCCAGCGAGTTAAGTGCGAAGGTGTTATCCGGATCCTGAGCGACCCACTCGCGAACCGCCTGCAGTTTCTCCCGTTCGAGTTCAAACCGCGTCCCCACCTTGAGCGAAGCGAGCGCCACGGAACTGATTTGCCCTCGCAGGCGACCTGGAGTGGATGACTGTGTCTGCAACAGGCACAGGTCGTGCAGGGCGCTCAAAATAGTCTCCATCGCTTCGGCAGTTTGTCCGCGTTTTGCGAGGAGCAATCCCCAAAGGTGCCGGAACCAGGCGTCAAGCTCTTTTAGACGCATATCATCGGGGAAGTCGATCAGAGCGGCGGCGATTTCCAGCCGCACGGTGCTCACAATTGATTCCGCTCGGTCTGCGTCCTTCTTCTTCAATGCCAGCCTTCGGGCGGCCACCAGAGTTGTGATGTACCCGTAGCGAGCTCCATAGAATGCAGGAAACGCAGTCATGGCAGCTTGAGCCTGTTCGGTGGCTTCGACCAGCAGCGCCTCTGCTTCCTCCAGACGGCCAACCGACGTGTACCAGCCAATCACTTGATTGAGGGTGTTGATCAGGTACATGGCTTCATCGCGGGGATGCTTCTGACGACCGACCTCGGTACGCAGAATCTCCAGTGCTTCCATGGCAAGCGCTTCAGCCGCTGCCCGATCTTTTCCCCAGAGTTGACTTGCCAGACTGCTCAGTGCTAACGTGAATTCAGCCTTATACAGATTGACGTTTGGATGGCTGGAGATCACGCTTCGATGGATATCAACGGAACGCAGCAGGGCCGACATCGCTTCTTCCCGTCGGTCAAGAGTAAACAGGTAGGAAGCCCAGTTCGCAAGGGAATTGGCGAGGCCGGACTGTTTCTTCGGATCGTCGATACCAGTCGCAACCAGTTGCTCAGCGTATCGAACACTATCACGGCACGACTGCTCCGCCGCTTCGTGCCGATCCATGTGCGACAGCGCTACGCTGCGCTCAAGGCAGGCGCGGCGCATCAGAGTCAGGGTTCGTTGACTGTCCGAATCCTGTTCCTGCAGTTCCTTCAGGATTTCCATTGTTTTGTAATAAGTGTGCTCGGATTCCGCGAACTCGCCATGCTCCAGCAGTGTCCATGCCAGAGTTTGAAGTGTGGATGCCGTGATGTAGCGTGCCTCGGGATCGTCGGTCTTTTCCTCAAGGAGTGCTTCGCGAAACTGTGATGCTTTTTCGAGCGCCTGCCTGCCGCGAGTTTCCATGTTTGGTTGTCGAATCAGTTCAACACCCAGACGGATGAGTTCCTGAATGGGTGCCTGGGCTTTCGCGAAGCGACTCTCCGCCGCCGCGAGATGTCGCTCGGCAAGCGATCGCTGGAACTCTGTCTGAGCCGCGTTAGCTTCCGCTCGAGTCGTCGCCTTGATCGCTTTGTCGCGTTCCGCCTGGAACTTTGCGGCGTTAGTCTCCGCCAGCGTCCGCTGTACGACAGCCTCTTGCCATTGCCATGAGATCCCCGTGAAGGCCCCCGGCACGACCATGACCAGAGCCACGGCCAGGGCCGCTGGAAGCGGATGACGTTGACACCAACGAACTGCGCGGGCCAGCGACCCCACAGGCCGGGCAATGATCGTTTCCCCTCGCAGGAAGCGGCCGAATTCCTCCGCCAGCAATTGCGCGGAGACGTACCGGCGCGAAGGTTCTTTGTGAAGGCACTTCAGGCATATGGTTTCAAGGTCACGTGGAACGTCCCTGCGAATTTCTCGCGGTGAAATCGGATCGACGGTGCGCAGCAGTTCCAGCGTTTCCATCACGCTGGCTGCTTTAAAGGGAGGCCCGCCCGTGAGAAGTTCGTACAGAATGGAACCCAGTGAATACACATCGACCGCCGGACTTGTCGCCATCGAAAGACCGATTGCCTGTTCCGGAGCCATATAAGCGGGCGTGCCGACGACGACGCCGGTGACAGTGTGCTCCACATCTTCGTCCAGTAGCTTCGCAAGTCCAAAGTCGCTTATTCGCGGCACGCCGTCGGTTCCCAACAAAATATTGGAAGGCTTCAGGTCGCGATGAATAATGTGGCGATCATGGGCAAACTGCAGAGCTAAACAAAGCGTCTCCATCAATTCTGCAGACTTCCGAAACGTGAGCGGTTGGTCTTTGATACGCTCGGCCAGTGTGCCGCCCTGCACCAATTCGAAGACCAGGAACGGACCTCCTTCGAATTCCCCGGCGTCAAAGATCTGGACGATGTTGCGATGTTGCAGGCGGACTGCGGCGCGAGCCTCGCCGAGAAAGCGTCGATGGTGTTCGGGATTGACCTGCGATGAGCGATGGATCATTTTCAGCGCGACATGTCGATGCAGATTCAGATCGGCTGCAAGATAGACGACACCCATCCCGCCGCGGCCGAGTTCTTCGATGATGTGGTAACCAGGGATAGAAGGAGGTTCGTGGCGGTTGATGCTTCCGGCCAACCCATTCAGACAGGCATGATTCACATCCGAAAATCTGGAGGACAATTCTGCCGGCAGCCAATCCAGGCGATAATGCAACTCCAATTGAATGAGTTCCGGCAGGAGCGCTTGCTTAAGCGTGGCATCCACTTCCCCCAGATATTCCTCCGCACGCGGACTTTTTCCGTCTTTGAACGACTGTTCGAAGGCGTTGCAAATGTCGTCGATTTTCTGGAGCTGAAGCACGGACAATTCCGGAGGTGCTGAGGGCTGCATCGGTTCAATATTCCATGTTTTTTATTCGGGGCACTCAGATCTGAGTAACGTCGCTGCCGGCGACACAGTGAGATGGCCATGCTACCTCGTTTCGCATTCAGCCCAGAGCGACCGAATCAATTTGAGTCGGCGTTCCACTGTGGCCAGAGCTTTGTTAATCCGCTTCGCTATTTCTGCCGACGTCATCCCCTGCAGTTTCCATGCGGCGATCTGGCGGAGTTCTTCGTCCGGCAGCAGATTGAACAACCTCTGCATTTCTTCTTCCGCCTGAGCCGCAAACTCTGGCGTCGGTTCGCGGTCCAGGACAAGTTCAAGGCCTCGAGCGCCAGCCTGGAGCTGCGCGCGATTCAACAATGCCGATTCCCCGACTTGTTTAGCGCCACCCCGCTTTTGTCGAAACTCGTCGCGGACGATGTGGTTGGCTTTTCGGATCGTGATTGCCACCAGCAACTTCCACAGACTATCGCGATCCGAAAGGTCAGGAAATCGCCCGGCGTTAACACCCTCACATAAGCTGTTCATGGCACTGAGCGCGACGTCTTCTCCATCCTGCGGAAGTCGCGGAATATTCTTCAGTCGTTTTCCGGCCAGTGCCGCCAGATGACGAAAATACCGATCCCACAGAAGCTGTGCAGCCGATTCGTCACCACCTTTCAGATTGGCGAGCCACTGAGTAACGCTGTCCTCGTCGGCCATTGTCGCAAGCCCCCCACATTGAATGCGTCTTCGCGAATCAGGCACACAGTCTACCCTGACCGTTACGGGCCAGCAACTCGCTCACCTGGGCAAACTGAGCAAGGCATTGCTTCAAAAAGAGCAGCTTGGCACTATCTACTGGATAATGGAAGACACCGAGTGCTGACGCACATTCGCCCGGTTGCAACCACTGAAGATTCAAGCAATGCTGACCACCCTGCCGAAACCCCTGCCGGAATCCGAAGCGGCAAAGGAAAAAAAATGAGGGGTTCGAGCTACGGTTGGGCATAT
>CAZFDW010000066.1:0-14474 GCA_964517865.1 uncultured Chitinophaga sp. | reverse complement strand
CTCGAAATCGCTGCCGAACGCGAATCGCTCGATTCTCTACGGCTGGCTCGGGAAACAGGAGTCGCCGAGTTGGATGCTCAGGTCGGGCGGGCGGACATCGTGTTGAAACTCGCTGCGGTAGAAGCGAAGCGTGCTCGACAATTGTTTGACCGCAAAGCACTTTCCGAAGCTGAGCTGCAGACGGCCGAATCAAAAGTTGCTGAATATACAGCATCGCTGGCGGAATCCAAAGCCACTCTCCAGCGCACGCAACTCGATCGCCTGACAGCTCAAAGCGAATGCAATACGCGCATCGTTCGACTGCAACGCACAGCCAATGAGGTCGAGGGTGAGCTGCGGATCGAGCAAGCTGGAATTGCTCGGCACGAACAGGAAATCAAAGACCGTATTATCGTGGCGCCGGTATCCGGACGCCTGGATGAAGTCGGTCCGCTGCGAACAGGCTCGGTGGTAACGGCCGCACAAAAACTGGCGGTCGTGATTCCTCCGGGAAAACCGCAAGTCGTCGCCAGTTTTCCCGTTGTGGTGGTCGGCAGAATTCAGAAGGGGCAGTCGGCCCGCCTGCGTCTGGACGGCTTTCCATGGACTCAATTCGGCACGGTTCCCGCAGAGGTTACCGAAGTCGGCACCGAACCTGTCGATGGCATGATCCGCGTCGAACTCACGCTGCAACCCGGACCCGATTCCGGTGTTCCCGTCGAACATGGACTCACGGGCTCAGTCGAAATTGAAGTCGAACGCGCCAGCCCGGCTGTTCTTGTCCTGCGAGCCGCTGGGCAGTTTCTGGGGACTCGGGGTCCACGGACGACTGCCCAAGGCGAAACGACCACCGGATCTCAGCCAATCAACAATTCGGGGAGATAATCATGCTGCGATGGTTTGTTCCCGAAGTTGTGCAGACATCAGCGATGGACTGTGGGCCCGCTTCATTGACGAGTCTGTTGAGCGGCTTTGGGATTCAGGTCAGTTATGGTCGGTTGCGAGAAGCGTGTCAGACCGATGTCGATGGAACATCGATTGATGTGCTGGAAGTGGTCGCCAACCGGCTGGGCCTGGAGGCCGAACAGGTCATGTTGCCGCTGGACCAATTGCTGCTTCCGGAATCAGCCGCTCTTCCGGCAGTCGTGGTCACACAAACTTCGCTCGGAGCGACGCACTTTGTGGTCGTGTGGCGATGCGTTGGCTCTTACATCCAGGTGATGGATCCAGCCACCGGTCGGAGGTGGATGCGGCGATCGCGACTGCTCAATGATGTGTATCAGCATACGCAGCGAGTGTCCGCCGCCGCTATCGATGGATGGATGCGATCCGATGATTTTCAGCGAGTCGCTCGACGTCGGCTGCGATCGGTGGGAATTGGTCGATCAGGTGCTTCGCTGATCGCTGACGCAGCCAGGACGCCAGGCTGGCAGAGTCCTGCGGCGCTGGATGCTGCGATTCGGCTGACTTCGTCCCTGGTCGCAAGCGGAGCGATTCGGCGCGGCAGGCAGGCTCAACAGATGGTGCAGACGCTCTGGCAGAAAGCGGCAGAGGATCGCTCGGTCATTCCCGATCCGTATTGGTTCGTGCATCCCTGTCCCTCGAAAGTCGTGACATCGAACGATCCGACTGCGATCGATGCCTCGACAACTGACGACAGCGAAAACAGCAGTGCATCGCCTCCTGAAGAGGAGATCCTGATTCGAGGCGCGGTACTGATTCGCGCGAAGGGAGTGCAACGCACGGCTTCCGATGCTGCCGCCGGTCAACTGCCCGCCGAGTTGCAGGCTGCCCTGTCGGAACCGAGGCCGCGTCCATGGCGAACGGCGTGGAAAATTCTCGGACCCGGCTCGGTTAGCGCAGTGCTGTCGCTGCTGTTGATCGTGGGCTTGATGTGCGGGCTGTCGCTGATCGAATTGGTATTTCTGCGAGGGTTCATTGATCTAGGCAGAGATCTGGGGCTGGTTCAACAACGGTTGTCAGTTGTGGCAATGCTGTGCGGAATCGGCGGTGTTCTGTTGGTGCTGCAGCTTTTGCAGTCGGATGGCATGCAGCGTTTGGGTCGACGCCTCGAAGCGGGCTTTCGCATGGCGTTTTCGAAGAAGATGTCGCGACTGAACGATCGCTATTTTCACAGTCGTCCGGTTTCCGACATGGCCGAACGAAGTCACATGATCCAGCAATTGCGACATGTCCCGCAACTCTTCGGCCAAATCGTGCAAACATCATTGATGTTGATGCTGACGGCCACCGCCATCGCATTTTTTGACCCTGCCAGCGGACCGTTGGCGTTTGTCATTGCCGGTGTCAGTCTTGCTCTGCCACTGCTGTTTCGTCCGTTTCTTGGCGAATTGGACATGCGCGTGCGAACCCATGCCGGCGCGCTCACTCAATTCTACTTTGACGCTATGCAGGGTCTGTCGGCAATCCGAGCCCACGTCGCCGAACGAGTTCTGTTGCGAGAACAGGAAGCATTGTTGGTGGAGTGGGTTTGGGCAAGCCGGCGATTGCTGTACGCCTCGCTGTTGTTGCAGGGCCTTCAACTGACATCGGGCATCGGCCTTGCCGCATGGCTCGTTGCACAACATGTGCATGCTCTCGCCAATACAGGCGGTGCATTGTTGCTGGCATGGTGGGCACTCAGTCTACCGGAGCTCGGCGGCAGTCTCGCGGCATTGGTCAGTCAGTACCCATCGTATCGAAACATTCTGCTGCGACTTCTGGAACCGCTCGGAGCACCGGAAGAATCGGTGACTGATCAAGTCGCTGATGCGGCCGAGCATGCGATGAATGCTGACAGGGTCGCTGAACTCCAGCAGCAGTCGGGAGTGACGCTGGAACTGAAAGGTGTCTCCGTCGTTGCAGCAGGTCACAGCATTCTGCAGGATATTACTCTGGCGATTCAGCCTGGCACTCATGTGGCCATTGTTGGACCGTCTGGCGGCGGCAAGTCGACGTTGCTGGGCTTGTTGCTGGGTTGGCATAGGCCGGCGCTCGGAGATTTGCGAATTGATGGTGCTGCGGTGACGGAAGCTACGCTGGTGAAATTGCGTCAGGAAACAGCGTGGGTCGATCCAGCCGTGCAGATTTGGAACCGATCGCTGGTGGACAACCTGCGCTACGGGCACGAAGGCGTTGACGCCCGGCAACTCGGTCGCGCATGCCGGCAGGCGGAATTGATTGACGTTTTGGAAAAACTCCCTGACGGACTGCAGACGGAGCCGGGCGAAGGCGGCGGCTTACTTTCAGGCGGTCAGGGACAACGCGTCCGTCTTGGCAGAGCGATGGTCAAGGATAACGCCCGTCTGGTTCTGATGGACGAAGCGTTCCGAGGGCTGGATCGTGATCACCGACGCAAACTCAGTGAACGTGTGCGAAATCACTTTGAGAATGCGACGATGTTGTTCGTCAGTCATGACGTCAGTGATACGCAGGACTTCGACCGAGTGCTGGTCGTATCCGGCGGCTGCATTGTGGAAGATGGCGATCCGCGACGGCTCGCGGGAAAAGCAGATTCGCATTATCGGCAACTTTTGGACTCAGAAGCGGAGGTCCGCCGAACGGTGTGGGAGGCTGCTCAGTGGCGGCATCTGTGGCTGGATGACGGAAGACTGCGGGAGTCACAGGCGGCCGAAAGTGTGCTTGACGGCGCAACCACGCATCCAGTTGCCGGACCAGTCGTGCAGGTCAGGCTAAATCGAGGCGCTAAACTTCTCACAACGGCGACTGATTATCCTGCTGAAGGTCATGGCGATTGCAGCGACGAGTTTCGTCGTCGGCATCCAGTGGAGGCGAATCAATGACAAAATCTTTGACAACAGCCCTTTGGCCTTCCGCTGAACTGGGCGCAGCATTGCTCGCAGCGACACGAACCGCCGGACTTCCTCATCACGATGTCGCCCTGCGACGACCACCGATTGCCGAAGGGGCATCGCGGTCGGACGAAGACCAGCAGCGAGATACAGGACGCTGGTTGGAGTCGGCTGCGAGACGGATCGGTCTGGAAGCCGACGCCGTCTGCACCGAAGTCGCAGGCGTTCGCGACCTGCTGAATTCGTGCGCCCCTGCCATGCTGCGAATCAGAACTCCCGAAGATGATGGTTGGCTTGTGATTGTGGGTCAGAAACGGAATTGTCTTCAAATCGTTCGGCCAAACCTGACGACCATCTTAGTCAATCGCAGTACAGTAGAAAATGCTGTTCGAGCTCCCGTTGAAGCCCGGCACGTGGCTGTTGTTGATGCACTTCTGAAAGATGTTCAACTCTCTGACCGCCGCCGCCGGTCGGCTCGCACGGCACTTCTGCACGAACGATTGGGCAGGACTCCCATCGGCGGTTGCTGGTTGTTGCGTGCGCCCGGCCACCGCGAAGTCGACTGGGGACGATGGCTCGCGCTATTGATGGGTGCGCATCTGATCGAACACAGCTGCTGGATTGCCTCATGGTCGGTACTCGGCTGGATGACGTTCAGCGGACGGCTCGAACCAGGCTTGCTTGTCGCATGGGCCATGCTGCTGGCCTGCGTCATTCCGTTTCGCCTGTTGAGCAGCGCGGCTGGCGGCTTCCTGTCGCTGGAATTCAATGCATCCCTACGTCGCCGATTATTGAAGGGTACTCTGCAACTGGACCCCGACGAACTTCGCACGCTGGGCACGGGCGGCTTCATCGGGCGGGCCTTCGAAGTCGATGCTCTGCAGCAGCTTGCCCTGGGTGGCGGGCTGCAGAGCGTCTTGTCTGCCGTTGAGATTGCCTCTGCCTTTGTCGTGCTTGGACCAATTGCCGGACAATGGCCATTGGCGTTACTCTTGCTGGCCGTAATTGCTGTCGCATTGGCACAAGCAACGGGCTATTACCGAGGTTGTTCGCGCTGGACGACAGAACGAATTTCACTGACCGGACAACTTGTTGAACGCCTCGTTGGACATCGTACGACACTGGCTCAGGAGCCCGCAGAACATGGCCATCAGGCAGACGACACTGCCATCGATCGCTATGTGCATCAATCACGATCAGTGGATACGTCCATCCGCATTCTTCAGGTGATGCCTGGACGCATCTTTCTGATACTGGCTCTGCTGATTCTCGCCCCGGGTTTTGTTACGGGACACACGTCCACGACCAGCCTTGCAGTCGCTCTTGGCGGTATCCTGTTCGCTCGCCAGGGCCTGCAGCGCTTGTTAGAGGGAGTGGATCGAGTCATCGGCGCAGGTATCTCGTGGAACCAGCTCAAACAATTCCTGCTGGCCGCCCGCCGCCCTGCGAATTCAGGCGACCCGGATTTTTCGGTCGGTCAGGCGACTGACGAAGCCTCGCCCACAGTTGATACCCATCAGAATCCAATGCTTCGTCCGGTGGTCCTGGAGGCTCGCGAGCTGATGTTTCGACATGCTCACCGTAGCGAACCAGTTTTGAGAGGCGTCGATGTCACCGTTCGACAACGAGATCGGATTCTGTTGCAGGGCGCTTCTGGAGGAGGCAAGTCAACATTCGCAGCCGTTCTTGCTGGCTCACGAATTCAGACGTCGGGTGTCCGATTGCTTCAGGGGCTCGATCAGCCAACGCTTGGTGAGAGCTGGCGTCGCCGAGTGGTTCTTGCTCCACAGTTTCACGACAACCACGTGTTGATGGGTACGTTCCTGTACAACCTTTTGCTTGGTCGCGACTGGCCACCTTCCGCGCAGGATACACGCGAAGCGGAACAAGTCTGCCGTGAGTTGGACCTCGGCCCCCTGCTCGACCGCATGCCCGGTGGATTACTGCAGATGGTGGGTGAAACGGGCTGGCAATTGAGTCACGGCGAACGCAGTCGCGTATTTCTGGCACGAGCACTTCTCCAACGTGCCGACGTGATGATCCTCGATGAATCCCTCGCCGCCCTCGACCCCGTCACGTTGAAACGCATTCTTCCGCACATCACTCACCGAGCCCCCGCGCTGATTGTAATCGCCCATCCATAGAACGACGAAGTGTTGATGTGCCAGCCATGCAGATTCAGGGGCCAGATTCAGGGGCCATCGAAAGCGCCGGGATAAAACCGGTTTGTGGTAGGGAATGAAAGAGTCCTGCGAGGAAGGCTAGCCAGCCAACTCGACCTCAACTCGTACGCTGATGCTGGTAACAGCGCGGGTGTAGCATCGATTCGAGGCACAGGCAGGCCGGCTATTGAGCTCCGAAATCATATTTTCCGTGTGCCCACGCTGTGATGGCTGTGGAAGGCAATACACGAAACCGCGTCAATGGCGAGCGGAATCGTGGCACGGCGGAGTCGAAGACCCCGAGTATGTCTGGAAACCACAAACGCGAGAACCGGGAGATCCCGGCGGAAACCGGACGGACGCAAGTCCGACCGGAACGAACAGCGAACGCCACAGGCGGTAATGCTGATCGTCTGACCGCCGGGAAGTCAGATGAGTCCGTAGTACCTGCGACATCGACGAACAACGATGCGTCTGAAGCATCGGCGGAGCCGACCGAGCGAAACCGTCTCGTCGTGTCTGCCCTGTTCCGAATTGAAAAGGGGCCAAGCCCGATGGTCGGCAACGACCGCTGGGCGTGGCATCCCTGGAGGACAAGATTGTCCAACAGGCGGTGCTGTGGGTTCTGCAGTGCATTCTTCGCCTGATCCGTAAATGGCTTTGTGCCGGGGTCAGCGAAGATGGCGAGTGGTCACAGACGAAAGTGGGCACGCCGCAGGGAGCAGTGATTTCACCGCTCCTCGCGAATGTGTATCTTCACTACGTACTGGACCTGTGGATACAGTGGTGGCGTAAGCATCACTGTCGCGGTGATGTGGTGATTGTCCGCTATGCGGATCATCTGCCGACTGAAGTTCTTCTTTCCAGCCAGTACTTCGGAAATCGTGGACTTCGGCAACCCCGTGTCGTGGCTCAGTTGCATCTGAGACACCCCCGTGGCGTCCATCAGATGGCGAAGCATCTCGGCATCGGATGCCGGTTCGACAGCATGATGTTCGTCTTCGTAGGAGCCAACCAGATCACTGAGGGCATTGAGATAGGTCTCTGCCCCTGCATCGAGCGTGTCACGGGCGAGCAGTCCATCTATGACCCGCTGTGCTGCGGCAAGGTGCTCGTCTGACTTGATCGATGCCAGGGGAAAATCGAGCACAAGCTCCATGTAGGAGTCTCGATTCTTCCCCTTCAGACGGAAATGAATGTCCAACCTACGAGGCGAAGTATTCAGTTGACTGTGGAATTCACAACTCCGCTTGCCAGTCGTGTCAGCAGCAGGTCGCCGGTCGATACCTGGTCGGCGTCGCGCAGGACCTGGCCATCGGCCGTCTGAGTCAGCGAGAAACCTCGGGACAGGACCTGCAACGGGCTCAGTGCGTGCAGTGAAGCTGCGGTTCGGGCGACTGTTTGCTGGCGACGTTCGATCAATAATTTCATGGCCGTGACGACCCGTTGCCCAAGCTCGTCGCACGACATCCGACGCTGATCGATGAGCGTCATAGGTCGCTGCAATACCGATCGAGCTTCAATCGCACTCAACTGCAGACGAACACGTTCCACGCCGTTGCGGAGGACACGCCGCATGCGGTGCGCGGTTTGTTCCAGAATGTCTTTGAGTTCCTGAACCGAGGGCACGACAAATTCACCGGCCTCACTGGGAGTCAGCGCCCGACGGTCGGCGACAAGATCGGCGATTGAAACATCAATCTCATGTCCGACGGCACTGATCACCGGAACGCGACACGCCACGATCGCGCGGGCAACTTTTTCTTCATTGAAGCACCACATGTCTTCCAGACTTCCACCGCCGCGTCCGGCGATCACGACATCCACGCCTGAAATGCGATGCACGTTCCGTAACGCCTTCACAATGTCGTCCGCAGCCCCCTCGCCCTGAACGCGGACGGGCACCACGATGATGCGAGCAGCCGGCCAACGACGTGTGATCACCTGAATCATGTCGCGAACTGCTGCGCTCGATGGGCTGGTGATGAGTGCGATGCGTCCGGGGATGCGAGGAATCGGCCGTTTTCGCGATTCTTCAAAGAGTCCTTCGGCCGCCAGTTTGTCGCGTAACTGACGAAACGCCATCTCAAGTGCACCGACGCCCTGCGGCATCAGCTGCGTAATCACAAACTGGCAGGTTCCACGAGCGACGTAGACCTGCAGTGACCCGGTCGCCAGAACTTTCATCCCGTCTTTAGGAACAAACTTAATCCGGGCCGCCGCACTCCGCCAGACGACAGCGCTGATTTCCGACGATTCATCCTTGAGTGTCAGGTACCAGTGCCCGGCGGGACTCATGCGGCAATTCGAGATTTCACCTTCGACACTGCACGGAGGCAATGCCGTTTCGACAACCTCCTTGTAGGCGTTGACTAGTTCGGTGACGCTGATGACTGGGAATTCGTTCATGGGAGTAGCGTAGCGAATCGGAACTTTTGGAGCAAAATGCTGTGGAACCAGGAATTTGGAACTGGCGAAAATAGGGTCATCCGTCGTAGCATGTGGTGGATTGGGATTGTGTGCCACTGGCTCTGCCAGTGCTCCCCAATTGCAGGAAGCACTGGCAGAGCCAGTGGCACACATCAAGACACCACTGACAGAGCACTCGTTCTCAATTCGACATATGGCCAAAACCGTCACAATGCGAATCACCTTGATCCGCGCTGCAGTTCTTGCCGCGTCGGCGGTGGTCGCGTTGATGGCGTCCGGTCGTTGCGACGCCTCGTGCGGCGAATATGTCTATTCGCGATATCGGACAATGACTCACCAGATACCAGATGTCCGTCGGCACGACTTGCGGAATGAGCACGAAGTTCTGAAATCAGAACTTGTGCGTCCGTCAGAAGAAAATGGCATCTCGCACGGGACATTTCCCGTGCAGCCTCTCCCGTGCAACGGGCCTGGCTGCAGTCAGAATCCAACACCTGCACTGCCTGTCGTACCCCCGGCAACTGTTGCAGGTGGACACCAGGATCGTCTGATCGTTGGTCAACTAACCGTTGAGCTGCCATCGGATGTGTCTCATCGTCGAGACATCAAAGATGTCGCTCGCGCGCTGCGTGGATTTCCGTTGCTGATCGAAATGCCTCCGGAGCTTGTTGGCTGAGAGCCGACCAATTCTGCGTCTCCGGATTGCTGACTGTTTTCCTGTTTCAGCATTTTATGGCATTCTCCAGCGCTCGCCGACCAGTCTGGTCTTGATCGCTCGTTCAGAAAGTGATCGTCGCCATGTCAGAAGTTGCCTCCGGCCCTGCTGTTGCCGATACGCCCAGAAAGATCGTGCGGAAAGCCATCGGGCCAAAACTGCGAATTGTGTTCAACGTGGTGCTGACTCTGCTGGCCGTGATCGGAGCCAACAGTGTGTATCTCGCGGGCGTGACGTTTATGGAGTGGTGGACGAAACAGACGTACCAGGATTACTTTTATCTGTGTATGTTTCTGGTCCATATTGTCGTCGGGCTGCTGATCGTGCTGCCGTTCATTGTATTCGGTCTGATCCATATGCGGAACACGAAGGACCGCAAGATCCGCCGCACGGTGATGATTGGATATGTTCTGTTCGCAGTCTGCATCCTGTTGTTGGTGTCCGGTTTTTTGCTGATGCGAATCGACGGGGTGATCGATTTGAAAAATCCGGTTTCCCGAACCGTGATCTACTGGGCACACGTTGGAGGCCCCATCATCGGCGGTTGGCTGTATTTCATGCATCGTCTGGTCGGCCCGAAGATGCGCTGGAAACAGGGGTTGGTCTGGGCCGGCCTCGCGGGAGCAACGGCCATCGGCATGATCATGATGCAGGCCCGCGATCCGCGTGCCTGGAACACAGTCGGTCCAAAAGAAGGCGTCCAGTACTTCGAACCTTCACTCGCCCGGACAGCCACAGGCAATTTCATTTCCGCCGAAGTGCTGGATATGAATGACTATTGCCTGAAGTGCCACAAGGACGCCCATGACGACTGGGCGAAGAGCGCGCATCACTTTAGTTCGTTCAACAATTCGGCGTACCTTGCCAGCGTGGCTGAAACGCGAGAATTCGGCATGAAACGCGATGGCAATGTGCAGGGCTCGCGGTTCTGCGCCGGATGCCATGACCCGGTGCCGTTCTTCAGCGGAGCCTTCGACGATCCGAAATTTGACATGCTCAAACATCCCACCTCGCAGGCAGGTATCACGTGTACCGTGTGCCATGCCATTACAAATGTCAACAGCACTCAGGGCAACGCAGACTATACAATCGAAGAACCCATCCATTATCCGTTTGCCACCAGCAAAAATGACCTGCTGCAATGGGTGAATAACCAGCTTGTAAAAGCAAAGCCGTCATTTCACAAAAAGACGTTCCTGAAACCGCTGCACAAGACCGCAGAATTCTGCAGCACATGCCACAAAGTCAATCTGCCATTTACGCTCAATCATTACAAGGAATGGCTGCGTGGGCAGAACCACTACGACAGCTGGCTGTTGAGCGGCGTCTCAGGCCACGGGGCCAGGAGCTTCTATTATCCTCCGAAGGCCCAGACGGAATGCAATACGTGCCACATGCCGCTCAGAGAATCCGGCGATTTCGGAGCGAAGTACTTTGACGATACCGGCAAACTGAAAACGCACGATCACTTTTTCCCTTCGGCCAACACCGGCATCAACTGGCTCACCAACAACGACGACGCTATCGAGGCCCATCAGGAATTCATGAAGGGCATCATGCGTGTGGATGTTTTCGGAGTTCGCGAAGGCGGCACAGTGGAGGGCCAGCTCACGGCACCGCTACGACCCGAAGTGCCGACGCTGAAGCCCGGCAGCAAATATCTGCTGGAGACGGTGATTCGCACGGTCAAAATGGGACACCATTTCACTCAGGGTACCACGGATTCGAATGAAATCTGGCTGGAGGTTTCCGTCACGTCGGGTGATCAGAAGATTGGGGCCAGTGGAATGATGCAGGACGACAACAGCGTTGATCCGTGGTCACATTTTGTCAACAACTTCATGCTGGACAAGGACGGGAATCGCATCGATCGCCGCAATGCGCAGGATATTTTCACGGCGCTCTACATGCACCAGATTCCACCAGGAGCTGGTCAGACGGTCCACTACAGTTTCACGATGCCGGACGAAGTGACTGCCCCTGTCAGCGTCAGGCTGCGGTTGCTGTATCGCAAGTTTGATTCCACGTATATGGAGTTTGTTGATCAGAAGATGGCCGCGCTCGGACGACCAATTCGCGGTCACGAAGATGGCCAGAAGTACCGCAATGAATTGCCAATCATCCTGCTGGCTGAGGACCAGGTCATTTTCCCGGTTGAAGGCGTCACGGCAGAAATTGCAAACCCTGAACGTGATGTGGCGCAATGGCAGCGCTGGAATGATTATGGCATTGGAATGTTGCTCAAGGGCAAAGCAGAATTGAAACAGGCGGCTGCTGCGTTCACGGAACTGGAGAAACTGAAACGCTTCGACGGTCCGCTGAATCTGGCCCGCGTGCTTGTTGCCGAAGCTGGTCCGGGGCAACTTGACGAAGCAGCCGCAGCGATCACGCGGGCTGCCGAATTCAAAGAGAAGGACAACACTGCACCACCATGGACGATGGCATGGCTGAGCGGCGTCATTAATCGCCAACAGGGACGCCTGGAAGATGCGGAGAAGAATTTCCGACAAGTGCTGGAGTATCGCACGGAAGACACAGTGACTCGTAAATTTGACTTCAGTAAGGACTACGAAGTCATCAACCTGCTCGGGCAGACTATCTTTGACCGAGCCCTGCAAATACGTGCTGAATCGAAGGCGGCTGAACGCAATGTTCGCCTGCAGGAAGCGGTGGATGTCTTCCTGAAAACACTGGCAATCGATTCTGAGAACGTCGATGCCCATTACAACCTGAGTCAACTCTATTCGCAGTTGGGCGACAAGGAGAATTCTGCAGAACATCAGGCACTGCACGCGAAGTACAAACCGGACGATACGGCCCGCGGCCAGGCCGTGAGTGCCGCACGGCAGAAGTATCCGGCAGCGGACTTTGCGTCTGAGGCACTTGTGATTTACGATTTGCAAAGGGAAAAACCAGCCGCGACCTCAGCAACCCAGCCTTGAGGCGAGCGGCTGGGCGTCAGCCCTCCGTGCATGATTGCCAGACGAAATGTGTTGATACAACAAGAACAACACGGAGGGCTGCCGCCCTGCCGCTCGCCAGGTTCCGAAAGCAAATGAGCATGAACACCAGATCCAATCAACCCGATCCTGATGAAATCCAGAACGACGATGTCGTTGGCTCCGCCTTGCGCTGGTCGGTGGCGGGTATTGTCCTGCTGGCGGTCGCCGGCGTCTCGATCTGGTTTGCCACTCGTCCAACGCCGGAAAAAGTCGCAACAACCGGTGGGCCGACTGCCCTGCCGGTCGCTCGTGCCACACCGACAATGGTGATTCCGGAGATCCCTTTCAAGGACATTACCGTGGCAGCCGGCATCGACTTCATTCACGAAAACGGAGCAGAAGGAGAAAAGTTACTGCCGGAAACCATGGGCGGTGGTGGCGCGTTTCTGGACTTCGACAACGACGGTGATCAGGACCTGCTGTGCATTAACTCCAATGTCTGGCCCTGGGCGACGGAGAAACCTGCGAAACTGCCTACGTCCGCCCTTTACGCGAACGATGGACATGGCAGGTTCACGAACGTGACCGATGGTTCGGGGCTCGACGTTCCCATGTATGGCAACGGAGTTGCCTGTGGCGATTTTGACAACGATGGCGACGTCGATGTGTTCGTCAGTTGCATCGGCTCAAATCACCTGTTTCAAAATGAAGGCGGCGGCAAATTTATCGACATTACGTCGCACGCCGGTGTAGCAGGCGGCGAACAATCCTGGAGCAGCAGCTGCGGCTGGTTCGACTACGATCTTGATGGCGACCTTGACCTGTTCGTCTGTAACTACATCGAATGGTCACGCGAAATCGATGCGTCGATGGAATTCACACTCGACGGAACGCTGCGCGCCTACGGCCGACCGACCGACTTCAAGGGTGCGTTTCCGTATTTGTACCGCAATGAAGGCGATGGAAAGTTCACCGACGCTTCCGAACAGGCGGGCGTTCAGATTCGCGATCCAAATACTGGAGTTCCGGCTTCAAAATCTCTCGGCGTGACATTCGCCGACGTCAACAGTGACGGACTTTCTGATATCGTCGTGGCAAACGACACCGTTCAGAACCTGCTGTTGGTCAATCAGCCCGGCGGTACATTTATCGAAAGCGCTGCAACATCGGGTGTCGCTTTTGACAACAGCGGCGCAGCACGCGGTGCGATGGGGATCGACTTCGCCTGTTTCCGAAACACCAATGCCCTCGGAATCGTGATCGGCAACTTCGCGACCGAAATGACGGCATTGTATGTCTGTCAGACTCCCGGAGCGACGATTCCGGTGTTCCGCGATGAAGCGGTTTCAAACGGCCTTGGGCCGGTGACGCGAACCGATCTGAAATTCGGCGTCTTGTTTCTTGATGCCGATCTTGACGGGAGAGTTGACCTGTTCGAAAACAACGGCCACCTTGAAGAGGACATTCAGGTCGTTCAGGCGAGTCAGCATTATGAGCAGGCACCCCACCTGCTGTGGAATTGCGGTTCTGATTCTGAGAGCGAATTTGTCATGCTCCCGGAAGCAAAGACCAGTGCCGATTTTGTGAAACGCATGGTTGGTCGAGGTGCCTCAATGGCAGATATTGACGCGGACGGCGACCTTGATCTGATGCTGTTTTCTTCCGGTGGCCGTCCACGCCTGTTACGCAACGATCAACAGACTGGAAATCACTGGCTTCGAGTCCGACTGAAGGGCACCACCTGCAACAAAGATGCGATCGGTGCTCAGGTTGAGTTGGTTCTGCCCGACGAAGGCACAGTACTCAGCCGTACAGTCATGCCCACGCGCAGCTATCAGTCTCAGGTGGAACTGCCCGTCACATTCGGACTGGGCAAATTCAACACATATCAATCCCTCAAGATCCACTGGCCTGGTGGGTCAACGCAGGAACTGCCCGGTGGTCCGGTGGATCAGTTAATTGAAGTGACGCAGTGATGAAAATTGAAACTCGCTACGACGCGGTGATTGTGGGAAGTGGTCATAATGGACTGGTGGCTGCAGCGTATCTGGCGAAAGCCGGGTTGTCAGTGCTGGTCCTGGAACGTAACGACTACATCGGAGGAGCGACGGCTTCACAGCAAGTGTTTCCGGACTATGACGCCTTGTTGTCCCGCTATGCGTATCTCGTATCGCTGCTGCCGCCGTTGATTGTCGAAGAACTCGGCCTTAAATTCGAAACTCGACGACGGCGTACAGCATCGTTTACGCCGTACACGGATGCCGGTGGAACGCATCGCGGCCTTGTGATATCCAATGTTGATGAGAATCGGTCTCGTCAATCGATGCGTGAGATGACCGGAAGCGACAGCGCGTGGAACGGATACGCACGACTGCTCGGACTGGAATCCGCAATTGCCCGCGTGGCCTGGCCATCGCTGCTGCAGCCGTTACGC
>CAZFDW010000065.1:0-18943 GCA_964517865.1 uncultured Chitinophaga sp. | reverse complement strand
GTCTTTTGCGGAATCTGCTGGGTGCATCGACCGCGACACACTGTCACAAGAGGTTCGTATCAGGGAACGCAGAACCTGCCGCCTGAGCCGACAAAGCGAGTAGATGGACTCTGGCAGGACGAGGAAGAATTCGAAGAGGTGATGGACGTCTTTATGGTACAGGACGAAGACGACGAGCCTGAGCAGGAGCTCAAGCCGCCGGCCTGTCATCCTATGACGATGGCAATGTCTCAGTCCCGACCGTCGGTCCCCTCACACACTCTTCGCCTGTATCGAGAAACGTGACCTGCGGTTTTAGGTCAGTGAAAACGTGGCACCCATTGAAAACCCTCTGTCCCACAGCTGTCGGTTCCTTCGGGTATCAGGTACAGCAAAGTCGGTGAGCATCAGGATGCTTCACATCCCTCTTCGACTTGCAGTCCCTGAACTGGAGAGTGTCACGTGAAGAGCTGGCAATGTTGGTCGATCCTGGCGGTATTGTTGTGTGGATGCATGGCCAGCCAGGAAGGATCCGAAACTGCGGCCCGTAACTATTTTGATTCAGAAATCAAGAAGTGGATGGCCGGTGAATCGAACACTGTTTCAACCATGCAATCTCTAATTCAATCACTCGAAGAGCCGATCAGCTACGACATACGCAGTGTTGTTGACGGAGATCCTGATTTTCTGGCATGTCAGGATGCTGCAAAGCTGCCGAAGGACTGGGAGACATGGCCAGCCTACAAGCTGAACGTGGCGATCGAATGGAAGTCACAGGCCGGTTCACCTTTGACGAAGATCACCAGCTACACGCTCACATGGAATACCTCCGAGAAACGCTGGTACGTCATGGAACAGCGTTGATTGCTCCCGGGTTCGGTGCCAGTCCGCGAGAGCAAGACTGATGGTTTTCACAGGACGTGATCGGAATCCATAAGAATTCCTAATCCGGATCAATCGGGGTCTGACCCACTGCTGTCTGGGGCGTCGGATATTCTTGTTGACGTGCGACTCCCGGAGAGACGCAAGCCCCGCTAAGGGGTGGCGAGTCGGTGCAATCCCGTTGGCTGCCTGCCGAGAATCCTTGAGGTTTTCCAAGCAGATCAGACCAGCAACTCAGGGGTGACGGCCGATGATAAGCCGTGAAAAAACAATGCTCTCCGGGAGTCTGCTTTTTGCACCATCATCACGTTGGTTAGCAGACGACAGAAATCCTGAGTCAAATGACAGACCAATCGCTTCAACGGAAAAACGCAATCATGAGTTTCCAGCCCAAGGTTTACACGATCGGCCATGTTCTGGGAATGACAGGGATGATGGCTGTCGCAACAGCGTTCCTGTATCACACAAGAAGCGAACACCCTGAACTTGTTTGGTTCATGGAGCATTGGGGGCTGTACATCGGCATTGGCTGCACGATAGTCACATTTCTGTTTGGTCTTACGATCCTCGGCACACCGTGGTACGACGACGAAACCAATAAGCAGCTCGAAGCAGATCAGATCGAGGCCGAAGAATACTGGAACAGCCTGAGCCCTGAAGTACAGGCGATCTACACAGCCGCCAGAGAAATTCAATATCTTCAACTGTCGCAGTATATGCAAATCGACACACTCGTCCGGAATCAGGAACAACTGAAGGAATACATGAAAAGCCAGGAACGCTTCCGTCGTTGAATCAAGACGCGGCTGCACGACCCGCTCACGCCGGTTTTTCGCTGAGCCGTTGAATCCACGATCCCCGTTGACTTCTGGTACTTCATGGCGACAGCGATTGGAAGTTCTTTCAACGAATCACAACCGATCAACTCAACCTGGATCGACATCTCCCGTCTGGACCGCAAGTCAGCATGTCTCTCTGTCAATCAACGAATCGCTCGCAATCTCACGACAATAACGTAAAACAGTCCTCATACAGCAAAACCATCCGAAAGACCTGGGCAAGACATGCAGATCACAATTCATCGGGGAACACATGAGATTGGTGGGAACTGTATCGAGATCGCCACAGACAACAGTCGGATTATCCTTGATGTCGGGATGCCTCTGTTCAAGTCAGTCGGGGAACCGTACGACACTGGCCTGCTCAAAAAGATGCGAAAGGAGGAACTACTTGAAACAGGGATTCTTCCCAAAGTTCCGGGACTGTTCGATGACACCGTGCCACAACCTGATGCCATTCTGCTCTCACATGCCCACGAAGACCACACCGGGCTGATTCAGCATTCTCAACCCGGCATTCCTATCTATGCGGGAGTCGGAACGAGCAAAATGATGCTGGCAGGATCAAAGTTTGCCAGACAACCGAGGCTTCCGAGAGATCGGCATCGTGAATTAACTTCCGGACAGACAATTCAAATCGGTGATTTTACCGTGACGGTATTCTCGGTCGATCATTCCATCTACGGCTCTCAGGCATTCCTGATCGAAGCGGATGGCAAGACAGTACTCTACTCCGGTGACCTCCGACTTCATGGTCGCAAACCTGGGATGCACAAATCATTGATTGAAGTGGTGAGAAATCGAACGATCGATGTCCTGCTGATGGAAGGAACTCATATTGATCATTCCAATCACCGGGGCTCCAATGAATACGAACTTGAAGACGAGATCACGGAACACATCAAATCGGCACCGGGGCTGGTACTGGCGTCGTTTTCACCTCAGCATGTGGATCGGCTGGTGGGATTCCTGCGAGCCACGATGAAAGCGAATCGCATCTTCATTGCTGATGCCTACACCGCCTTCGTCATGCGATTGGTCGCCTCAGAGACTCGTATCCCCAGGCCGGAATCGGCCGAGCAGGTCAAAGTTTTCTTTCCAAAATTCTTTGAGGAAACTTTCCGGAAGAAAAAACTGGAGGATTTTTATACTCGAATGTCCCCGGCCAGGATTGGGATAGATGAAATTCGATCGAGTCCATCTCGCTATGTCATGCTCTTCAGACCCAGCATGATGGACAGCGACTTCGGCGGAAAGCTACCGGAACTCAGCAGGTGCCTCTACTCCCGTTGGTCCGGATACCTGGAACAACAGGAATGGCAAACGACACAAGCGAAGCTCGATGAAGTGAGTGGCGATCTGATCGAAGTTCACACCAGCGGTCATATCTACGCCGACGACATCATCGAGTTTGTCGGCCGGATCAAGGCGAAGACATTGATCCCGATCCACACCTTTGAGCCGGAACGCTTCCTGCAGCATTTTGACAACGCCCGGCAGCTTCAGGACGGGGAGACATGGGAGATCTAAATGACCGTTGGGTCAAAGATGATCACCTGCCGCCCTTGCTCCAGATTCAGGCGGCAATGCGGGGGCTGTGACTTCAACACATGCTTTCGAACCAGAGAAGTTTGCGTCTTCTCGTCGAACGTGCGGCTGCTGGCCTATAGTGAACCAATAGCGGTTTAATGAAACTCGCCGCTGGATCAGCTGCCTTACTTCAACGACCGAACTCAGCGACGATCGTGTTCGTGAGCGAAGGCGACGGAAAATGAATTCGAACTCGATTCTGACATCGGGTTCTCTAACGCAACGATCCGACGAATGAAGCCGAGCGTGTTGTCAGCCATGAGGCTTGCAGACAGTTGATCCGTCAGTTTCAGGAATTGTGTGCTCATCGGGTCCTGCGGGTACTTGAGCAGGAGAAGGTAAATGTCAATTCCCGGTGCTGAGGTGCCATCTGCAAATCGTTCAGGGTATGACTGGTTCAGCCGTGCGCGCTGTGATTCTGTAGACAGTTCGACGGCATACATCAGACACTGGATCAGACCCAGAAAGGGGTTCACGTCAGTGTCTGCTTTGATTTCACCCACGACAGGAACTCCATCGTGAGCATTGCATAGCAAGAGATCCACTCCGCCGGTACCTGCACGTGAGGCCGGTTTTCCGTTTTCAAACTCTGAGCTCGTCGTTCGAAGCGTGCCAATGTCGTAATCAACATAACGGAAGTTGAGTTTAGAATCGTGACATTCGGCAGGGCGATCTTTACTGGCGACAAGTTCAACAACAAGACGATCCGCCAGATGTTGACTGTTCAGGCGGTGACTGGTTAAGACTCCGTCGGAACCTCTTTCGTGGAATGCCTCTCCTCGATTGTCGTATAAAGCGAAATGCTCTCGGCTTTCCAAAATCATGTTTGCCAACTGGCTCGGTCGCCGACTGAATTCCTTCGCAACTGCCAGCTGAAATTCTTCTTTTGGAAAGTCGCGCAGCAATCTGTAAAGATGCCGTAGAGCCGTGATGGGAATCAGCCGCGTCAGATCTGGATGGTGTCTCATCGAACAATTGTCATGGAATGCTGTGCCAGCAGTGGGGCACAGATTCAAGAGTCGTGGCGCACTCGTAATTCCACAGCTGCCGCTGTGTCAACTGTGGGGCATCAATCACATTTCAGTGACCCATAGCTGGCATCGGCGTGACCTATCGTCCCCGTCTAAACTTAATCAAGAATCAGACGATGTGGACGGGGAATGGCCAAGAAACAAAGAACAGATGCGGATCGGCGTGTCCGCCAGTGTGAGCGACTTGGGCGATTGCTCCGGGTGCTGCATCTGATTATGGGTAAAGGCCGGTGGGATGCCAACACGCTTGCTGCAGAACTCGAATGCTCTAAGAGGACGGTCTACCGACTCCTGCAAACACTGTCGATGGCCGGAGTTCCCTGGTTCTTTGACGAAGCCTGTCGATCGTATCGCGTTCGCCCGGGCTTTAAGTTCACCGGGCTTGATGGACGGCCAGAAGCTTCAAAGTGCGATATCAATTCCGAGTCCATGAATCTTGCGGCAAAACAGTTGCTGGCCGATGGCGAAAAATTCGTGGAATCTCTGCGAGCCTTTTGTGCGCAATTGAGTGGAACAGGTATCGAGCCACAACGGTAGTCTAAAGAGAGCGGCAATCGAATCCTCTACCACGACCTCATTCAACAGCAATCGAAGACAACGCCATCAAGTTGCGCGGCCATGGTTCTGAAAGTCGATCTCCGAAAATCTCAAAGATTTCGAGATTCGCTACAGCTCCGATCGGCCGGGAATACAACGGGCGGGATGCTCGATACGACCGCCATAAGTACTCGCAAAACTCAAGCACCAAGAAAAGTTGCGGTATAACTGGCACCTCGTGCCGAGCAGATCATGGCTGCTCGAACGGTCCGCAATATGACGCAGCGGGCTTCCTGATCGTAACAACGATCGCACGCTTCAGCAGGGTAAGGAGTAAATCGGCGTGCAAATGAATCGCACTTTCGACTTGCACGTCTGCCCAATCTTAAACACTTTTTGGTCGATAACAAGGGTGACGAGTCAATGGAAGCAACACAAGTACTTCAACCTGAACCAAGGATACCACTGCTGATCTCAGTCGAGACCGTGGCAGAGATGCTGGACATCTCTCCTCGGTCCGTATGGCGGCGGTTGAGCAGTGGAGAAATGATTGAGCCAATCAAGATTGGGAAGAGCGTGCGCTGGAGGCGTCAGGAGGTGATCGACTGGGTCGAAGCCGGATGCCCAAATCCTGCCTTAGAGCGGAAGGGAAAGTAAACCATGGCAACTGTCTACAAACTTGGGCGTGACAAGAAAAAGAAACATGCTCCTTACTACATTATGTACTTTGATCACAATGGCAAGCGGCAAACGGTGAAGGGCTTCACTGATAAGTCCAAAACGGATCAACTGGCTTCAAAACTGGAGAATGAAGCGCAGCAACGACGGACAGGATTGATCGATCCGCAGCAGGAAGAACTTGCAAACCAAAAACGCTCCGGAATCGAAAGTCATTTGCAGGATTTTGAGAACAGTCTCACCCGGCGGAAAAACACGGCGGATCATGTGAAGCGCACGATGGGGAGAATTCGTCGCATCAGTGAAGGCTGCGAGTTCAAGAAACTCGGCGATCTTGCGGCCGACACCGTGGAGTGCTTTCTTGCAGAGCTTTGCATCGAGGAAGATCTCGGGCATCGGACACATAATCACTATGTGCAGGCATTCGAACAGTTCTGTGCATGGCTCTTTGCTAAGAAGCGTCTGGTGTCAAATCCAGTGACGGCCTTGCATCGTCAGAACTGCCAGACCGATGTCCGTCGCAAGCGCCGGGCGCTCAGCAGTGAGGAGTTTGCCAAGTTGCTCAAAGCGGCTCGGACCAGCAAAGAGATGATTCAGTGTTACGACGGAGTCACTCGGGGAAAAATCTACACGCTGTCGTTCATGACTGGCTTGAGACGTGGAGAAATTGCCAGTTTGACGCCAAACAGTTTCAAGCTGGAGGGCACTCCGGCCACAGTAACGATTGAAGCGACAAATTCGAAGCATCGAAAACTCGATGTGTTGCCGCTTCATCCGGAGTTGGTCGTAATGGTGCGAGAATGGCTCAAGGAAATTGCTCCAGACGAATTCCTGTTTCCAAAGTTGGCCAAGCGGAGAACATGGCTGATGGTCAAGAAAGATCTGGAGAAAGCCGGAATACCGTATATCACTCCAGAGGGGATCGCTGACTTTCATGCAGCGGGGAGACACAGCTTTATCACCGGGTTGTTGAGGAACGGCGCCACGTTGCCGGAAGCCAAAGAATTGGCAAGGCATTCTGACGTCAACATGACCATGCGGTACACGCACATTGGAATTGAGGATCAGGCTCGCGCTTTAACGAACCTGCCGAACCCCTGTCAGCACATTGTCAGCATTCCGGGCGACTTTGAGGGGCAAACGCTGGCGACGCCTGTCAGCGCCGGGCAGCACAACGAGGAAACGGGCGTTGATGTAAAGCCTTGTCCTGTGTCACTTTGTGACACTGAAAAACAAAAAGAGTCGTCA
This sequence comes from uncultured Chitinophaga sp., assembly GCA_964517865.1. Classification (GTDB taxonomy): domain Bacteria; phylum Planctomycetota; class Planctomycetia; order Planctomycetales; family Planctomycetaceae; genus SXXK01. Next base: position 12,159 of record CAZFDW010000065.1, on the reverse strand, counting down.
GGTGACTCACCTGACGACTCATGGAGGCGGGGGGAATTGAACCCCCGTCCTGTTGTCCCACAACCAAAGCCTCTACGTGCGTAGTTCGTTGATTAAGTCGCGATGGAGAGGTTCCCCGAACAAGACCATCCATCGCCAGTCCATCACAAATCTCACATCAGCCGTAACGGACGGTTGAACTGATGCCAGCCCAAATTTGCAACTGACGGTCGGCTCCTTAGGCGGGGATCCTTAGGTCAGCGTAGCCTATTTCTAGGCTGCGAGAGAGAACTGCGGTTTTGCAGTTATTGGTGATCAGCTTTTTACGAGGCCAACTGATCAACCTCGGCACGCCACCCTGATTGCCAGTAACCCAGTCAAATCCGATCGCCCCCGGGTACGCTGAATCAGGTTCAGCATCTTCTACTCTCGGCATTCTATCCGTACCGCTTCAGGTTTGAAGGGGTTGTGTTGAAAAAATGTGACAGGAAGACGGAAAGAGCGGAGAACAGAGTCAGTCGGTCAACAAACGGCACGATGACTTTACTGAAACTCAGGCCGAATGCTTCCATCGGCGTTGATAACCGGAGCGGCGTTTTCGACGCGACCCAACGCGCGACATCCGGCGCCGATTTTCTCGGTGCCAAGATCTTTGTCCATTTCCGCAGCAAGTGCCGTGAGTTGAGTCACGATGTCAGGGTGTTTCTCCACCAGATTCGTCGATTCACTCACATCCTCGTCAAGGTTGAAGAGTTGTGGAGTCAGTGTGGACACTGGTCCGGACTGTTTTCCGCTCTTCTTTCCGCCTTTGCTGTTGCCAGCCGACTCGCTCACCGCAAGATGGAATTTCCATGGCCCCTTCCGAACGGCTTCCAGCTTCAATCCTTTGAAGTAGTAAAAAGCCGTGTGCGGTGATCGGGCATCCGGCGCTCCGGCCAGGAGCGGCCAGATGTTGCCGCCATCGATCCTGCTTTCGGGCAAATTCGCGCCGGCCAAGGCGGCAAACGTCGGCAGGAAATCCATCATACTTGTGATCTCATTCGTCGTTGTTTCAGGTGGAATTTTCCCCGGCCACCATGCAATCGTGGGAACTCGCATGCCGCCTTCCCAGGTACTGCCTTTGAATCCTCGGAATGGTCTGTTCACGGATCGAGGCGTGCCGCCGTTGTCCGAGGTGAAGATGACCAGCGTATTTTGGTCGAGCTTAAGTTCCCGCAGCGTGTCGAGCACTTGCCCGACGCTCCAATCGACCTCTTCGATCCAGTCACCGATAAGCCCATTATTCGATTTCGTATGAAACTCTTTTCCGGGATACAGCGGAAAGTGAACGGCCGTGTGCGGCAGATAAAGGAAGAATTTTTGATTCTGGTGCTTATACAAAAATCGTACGGCTTCCTCTGTATACCGTTGAGTGATCGTCTGTTGTTCGGCGGATCCCACGCCTGCCAGCAGCTTTGCATTTTTCAACAGCGGCAGAGGCGGTTGGTTGTTGCCCTTGAGACCGGTTGGATCAGCTTCTGCCGGCGTGGCCTGATTCTTCTCCACGTTTGGATTTTGTTTTGGCAATGGCGCGCCGAGATCACTTTTGGAGCCCTCTGCCTGTGTCCCCATGTCGTTCGAATAGGGAATTCCAAAATACGAATCGAACCCCTGAACGGTCGGCAGGAATTCCGGCTGGTCGCCAAGATGCCATTTGCCGACGCAAGCTGTTGCGTAACCCTGAGTCTTCAGCACTTCCGCAATCGTCACTTCCTGCGGATTGAGGCCCACCGCCGCACCCGGGAACAGCACTCCGGGAATCGGCAACACACGCTTTGGATAACAACCCGTCATCAACGCGGCGCGCGACGGCGAACAAACCGGCGCCGCGTAGTGTGATGTCAACAGCCGTCCTTCCTTCGCCATGCGATCAAGATTTGGCGTGCGGTTGAGTGTTGAACCGAAGGGCCCGATGTCGGCGTAGCCAAGATCATCAATGTTGATAATGACGAAGTTCGGGGCATCTGAATCTGCTGCCATTGCTGAGGCTGCGAAGTCGTACATGGCACACAGCGCCACGGCCAGTTGAATCAGAATTGTGAATCTTTTTCGCATGATCATTGGTGCCTCTTTGTGTGAATCTCAACGTTGGAGTTTGTCCTGAATTTGATTCGGTCACCTGTAGGCGACGTCGCTCCGCGACTCGCACCCCTCTGGACGCCAGTGCCAAAGAGACGCAACATCATGGTTTCGATAAATCACCCTTGTTGGAAAAACCAAATTATAACCAGTGAATCTCAGTCGGCGGAGCGACTGAGCTACGTCACTATCCAACAGAGCCCGACCACAGTAAACGCAGCGTAGTCTCGTCGATGACGGTGCCTTTGGGTTGTTGCTTGATCAGATTCGCAATCGCCGCGACCTCACCGTCAGTGGCATTCAGATTCAGTTCCTGCAGTCGATGCGCGACGGCTCGTCGGCCACTGTGACGACCAAGGACGAGCTGGATCTCACCGCCGCCGACCATCTCAGGCCGGTACGGTAAGTACGTATCGGGATTCTTGAGTAACCCGTCCTGATGGATGCCTGCTTCGGTCGCAAAGATGTTCGCTCCGCCGATCGGCTTCATGCGCGATATCGCGACGCCCGTGAGCTCCGCGACCAGGTGACACAGCGGGGCGAGTTTCGTAGTGTCAATCGAGAAACGACGGGCGAATTGATCTTCATGCAGAGCCAGCGCCATCACGACTTCTTCCAGCGACGCATTCCCGGCCCGTTCGCCGATCCCGTTGACGGTACACTGCACAACGTTGACGCCTTCCTGAATACAGGCCAGCGTGTTAGCTACAGCCAGTCCCAGATCATTGTGAAAATGCACGGCCAGCAAAGCGCGGTTCAGATTTGGTACGCCGTCCTGAATGGCTTTGATGAAATCGCGGGCTTTCTCAGGAGTCAATAATCCGACGGTATCCGGAAACCCGATTGTGGTCGCGCCGGCGTCGATGGCTTCACGGTAACACTCACACAGATAATCAACTTCTGTACGACTGGCGTCTTCGGGACTGAATGCCACAATGCGAAAATGCTGAGCGGCATAAGCGACAGTATCCGTAATGATTTCCAGAACTTCACTGCGGCTGCGATTGAGTTTGTGCACACGATGCAGCGGGCTGGTTCCGCAAAACAGACTCACGCCCCGTTTGTGCGGCGGATTGCCCTGCAGTGCGTAATTGGCGACGTCGATATCGGCGCGCACCGTGCGGCACAATGCAGTCAGCACCGGGCGCGTGACGACACCGATCATCATTTGAATTGCGGCTACGTCGGACTCTGAACTGGCTGGAAACCCCGCGTCGAGCGAATGAACTCCGGCGTCCTGCAGCGCGAGGGCAATGCGGAGTTTTTCGTGCGGCTCAAGAGTCGCACCGGGCATTTGTTCGCCGTCTCGGAGTGTCGTATCACTGAACAGGACTTTGCCGCTGCGTTTGTGATGGCTGATGATCGCCTGACGCACCTTGTCAGTGACGTGCCGGGAAAGCTTTTGGAAGAACGGTGATTGAGTCATACACATGCTCATCGGACGGATCAGCCCGTTCGGTCTGATCCGCCCGAAGCGTGTTGAAATCGCACGGTACCGGCACGCTGATGCGTGCCGCTCGCCGTTCGAAAACTTACAGGACTTTTGTCACGCCTGGTGTTGGAATGGCGTACGTCAGATCGTCATTGGGAAGGACAGGAGGCGTGTCGGTAAAGCTATGAAACTTCTCAACCGGCGACACACTGATGTTGGAGTTCAGTGCGTCATCCCATTTGATGACCTGTCCTGAATACGTGGCCATTCTGCCGAGGACTGAAGTCATGGAACTGTAAGCGCCGTATTCCGCTTCGTTCGGGATATCGCCACGGCGAAGAGCCGCAAACAAGTCGTGATGTTCCTGCTGGTGCCCGTCGTGGAGATTTTTGCGTTTGGTGCCATCCATTCGCGGATACTCCCACTTGAGTTTTCCTTTGGTATCGAAAATGCGACCATTGCCAAGGTCGCAGGATCCTTCTGCACCGTGCGCAAACTCGTTCACTTCACTCCAGCAGTTCGAGATGTGACGGCACTGACTGAGCAGCACTGAGCTCTCTTCATCATTCTCGTAAGTGAACTCTACAAAGTGATGATCATAGATTTCACCATACTCTTTGCCCGTACGAACCTGACGACCGCCCTGGCCCTGAGCCGAAACGGGATTACCACCCATCAGCCAGTTGATGACGTCCAGATTGTGAATGTGCTGTTCCGTAATATGGTCACCACACAACCAGTTGAAGTAATACCAGTTGCGCATCTGATAATCCATTTCTGACTGGCCGTCTTTGCGAGGCCGAACCCAGACGCCTTCGCCGTTCCAGTAAGCTCGCGTGGCAACGATGCGACCGATCTCGCCGTCCTGCAGGCGTTTGATCGTGTCGATATAGATGGGCTCATGATGCCGCTGTAGACCGACTGCAACAGCAAGGTTTTTTGATTTCGCAATCTGATTCGCATCGATCACTTTGCGAACGCCGATGGCATCGACAGCAACCGGTTTCTCCATGAAGATGTGCTTGCCGGCATTGACGGCAGCTTCAAAGTGCAGCGGGCGGAATCCTGGTGGAGTCGCCAGAATCACCAGATCGATATCCTGTTCCAGGACTTTCTGATACGCATCAAAACCGACAAACTGACGTTCTTTCGGAATATCAACTTTGTCACCATGCTGGCGCGAAACGGTTTGCAACGCACTCTGCAGGTTGTCATCAAAGGCATCGGCCATTGCCACCAGCTTTGTCGGGCCCTCTGTGTTCAACGCCTGCTCGGCGGCACCACGACCACGTCCGCCACATCCAACGAGGCCGATTCGAATTGTGTCATCGCCACGCACATGAGCAGCGCGAACAGGGTTCAAGCCTGCAAGAAGCGAAGCTCCGGCAGCGGCGACTGCCGACGTCTTGAGGAAGCCTCGGCGTGAAGAATCAGATGAATTGATAGCCATGAAATTTCTCCAGGTGAGATTTGGGATACAGTCCCACACATCTGTCAGGCAACGACTGGCTGAACCACGACCGTTGTGTGTGTCGAACCGGGTAGGAAGTCGAGCCTCGTGCGAACAGCGTTCGTCGCGAAACACTCGCTGGAATGGTATGCTACGCTTTGGCATCGCGATTCGCAAACGTACGGCCTCATTGACTGCGTTGCTCGTACAGTCGTCTCCATGGCTTTACGGAGACGTCATGTAATCTTTGGGGGGACTGTCCATGCATCAGGGGCTCGATATGAGCACTTCACCGTCATGGGCCTGTTCTGCGGTCGCAGCGAACAATCGACTCCTCTGTCGCATACCCTTGTTCCCGCTGGCGACCCGCCCCAGGCCGTGCTAAGTGGAACAAGGCACGCTGATGGAGACTTACTTTCGGAAACGTTTGTGCCTGCACCGCTGCCCGATTTATCAGTTTGCCCGCGCGGCCTGAAATGAGTCTGGCGAGCGGAGTGGCGTGAGCCCTCCGGTACCCCCTTTTTTTGTACCGGCAAGCTGACGCATGCCGCTCGCCAATTGGATTCGCACGTGCCCATCCTACAGTTCAGCAATGCCTGTGGAGGAAGGGTTGCCGCCACTGCGGAGGACGACTTCAGCCTTGGCAATGACTGCTTCTTCGATGCCTGAATCCCGCATGTGCTGCACCGTACGATCGATGTCATACGCGACTCGACGAAATTCTACGCGCCCGTCCTCGATAATGGCGTAGGCTGCCCGTGGATCACCGTCACGTGGTTGACCGACGCTGCCGGGGTTGATCACCTGTGACTTCCCGATCTGAAGCTGCATCGGAATGTGCGTGTGGCCGACGCAGACAAAATCCACATCGACATGTTCCAGCCGCTGCTGCCACTGTTCCACATTGTCACCGATGTACTCATCCATCGGATCGCGCGGCGTGGCATGGACAAGAAGAAACCGATGATCGCCAATCACCAGATGCCGCGTGACTGGCATTTGAGCCAGCCAGGTAAGTTGTTCATCGTTGAGGACATCAAAATGATGCGGTCGCATTGCCGCAACCATTTTTCGGAACGATCCACCCGGTCGGACCATCACGCGATGCGCGACGGAATGATCATGGTTGCCGCGCACAACGCTGGTAGCATTGCGACGCACCCAGTCGATGCATGGCACCGGATCTGTGGCGTAATCGACCACGTCGCCCAGAAACAGACAGGCATCGAACTTTTCGTCGATCGCCTGAAGAGCGGGCCAGTTTGCATGAATGTCGGCAATCAGAAGAATACGCACGTTACGGATTCTCGTTGACAGTCACGTTCAGTTGCAGGGACAGCGAGTCCTTTTCATGCTGCAGTGTCATGCCGGCGCCCTTGACGCAGCGAACGAATTCAAACACCAGATCAATTGCGGCTTCGGCCTCTTCGCGGGAATGGCCCTGCTCCAGCATGTTCTGTGAAATCAATTGCTCGCGGTTGTCGCTCAAGGCATCACGGATTGCTTTTGAATGCAGTGCAATCTCAGTGTTGACGCCGTTGTCGGAGGCACGTGCCGCAGGGGCGCTCGCCAGTTGTTTTGCCAGATCCGCAGTGCTTGCGAGAATGAACTGGTCACCGGAAAACGCTGCTGACGGTGAAAAGTTAAAGATCATATCAGCCGTGGTGGAATCTTTGTCTTTTTTCTCGGGAACGTAGTGCGACGTAATCAGATCTACATCGTTGACCTTTGCCATGTCCATTTCCAGTTGCGGCCGTCCCTCCATGGCTCCAACGATATTGAAGAACCCGATCACGCTTTGGAACGTACGCCGAAGTTCAGGACGCATAGTTTCGGCATCGCGGAGTTTCAAAATCAGCGCGAAGGCCGGCAGCTTGAGTGCCGGAACCGGCGTGACGTTTTCAAAACTCTGCCGAGTCACAATCAGTCCCATCTGAGGATCGAGCGCACCCAGAATCTCTTCACCAAAATCGCGACCGGCGAAGATTGTAGAAAGCCCGCTGTCGGCTTCGGCGAGTTTGTCGTTCATCTGTTCGTCAAACAGATCTCCGGCACGCAGCCACATCTGCGAGATATCCCGGTAAGTACTCAACGTCACCAGAGTGCCGGGGATCTCCGGCAGCAGCGGTGCCGAGCCGTTGCTGTCGGAGCCGAAGAAATAGGCTCGTTCTTCGGGAATCCAGTCACTCTGCCATGGCGTTTGAAACTGCATCGTCAGACCGGCTTCGGTCAGTTTCATGTCGGCAGTGACAAAGGGAGCATGTTGCAGCACGCTTTGAATTCCCCCGACCAGAGCTTCAGCCAACGGGTTTTCAGCTTTGCCTTCGAAGAACTTCTTCGCAGCACCGGCATCGCGAATTGTCTGAATATTGCCATACGCCCATGCCTGGGAGTTCGCGTTCCGCAATGCGTATGTGGCTTTGAACTGAGCGTTTGCCGAAAGTGTGCCGGGAACCTCGGAGTTCGTGTCGGAAGGTTTCTGATCCAGCAGTCGATCAAGAATACTTTTCCCAAGCTCCCCTTTGTTGGTCAGGACGATCCACTGGCCGACGACCGCAGAACCAGAATGTTCATCGACCTTGTACACCGTAACATCGCGATATGCATCCGTCTTGCCGTTCTTCTCTTCATTCAGGCGTGTCAGTTCGAGGATCTTTGCACGGAAGTTTTCGGCAGTTTCGTCGTCTTTGGTCTTCACGAGGATAACCGCGCTCTGTGTTGCCGCGTCATAGGCCGCGTAAATGCCGCCAGCAGACAATGCTTCGAGCGCCGGACGCCAGTCAGCGCCAATCTGAATTTCCAGAAATTTTCGACCAGTCAGAAACGCTCGGTACTGTTCGGTCTGCGTCGCCGTCTTCCATACGTCCAGATTCTGAATGTGATGACTGACCGGATGATCGTAAAGACCTGCCATGATGGCCGCTGTGTCGGTGACTTCGAGATAGCCCACCGTGGTGTCGGGCAACAATTGACTTGCGGTCAGATCGCCAGCGCAAAGGTTCGGTGCGACAAACAGTCCGATAGAACAGCAGACGAGAGTGATCAGTCGAAAAATCCGCATGAGCTTCCCTTTTGTTAAGATCGGTCGCGCGGCCAGAAATGTGCTCGGCGAGCGGAGCGGCGTGAGCCCTCCGGTACCTCGTTTTTGTACCGGCAAGCTGACGCATGCCGCTCGCCAATTCTCTCACTCATGACCGCTTGCAGTATAATCATCCCCGTCATCGTCCGCAGACGCCGCCGCTCCGGTCTGTTCGACAAGTGAGCCGGAATCTTTAACCGAGCCGAAGATTTCGCGCAGGACTACAGTGGCGTATGTTCCGGACGTCACCGAAAACGTTGCCAGGATCGCGGCCTCGTCCGTCAGCCTGGCGTCAGCTTCAGTAGGAAATTCTATCATCTTGCGACGAATTCCGGACGTCAGCTTCGAATACTTCTGGAAATCTCTGGGACTCAGACGGAGTGACGACATGATCTCACGTTCCATGTCTGCCACAGCTCCGGTCGCCACCAGCATTTCAGGTCCGGGCATCGGGCCTGCCGGGATAATGTCCTCCGTCGGGCCATCGACCGGCAGAACGTAGGGCTTCGTTCCGTTTCGACGAATGACGACTTCACCAGGCAGCGGTGTTCGCAGGGTTCCGTCGGAGACGCGCTGAGCGAGCACCAGATTGAAGATTCCCGATTGCACGGCACTCAACACCAGGCGTCGCATTGTGCGCGTCTTGTTTTCCGGCCAATGATCGTTCGGCAGCGTCCCTTTCAGCAGGCGCAACCCATCAACCATTGTGTTGCCGTGATGTCCAAAGCGTTGTGTCCCAAAATAGTTCGGAATTCCATCCGCTGCGAGCGTTTGAAGTCGTTCGTGAACGGACTGTGCGTCTTCCGGAGTGAATGCACCGGACGGACTGCGAAGTACAAGACAAAACTTGTTGCCACGCAAATGACCGGTCTTGAGTTTATTCGGATGCGCGGTGACCAGCAGAACTTTGATGTTGTCATCGTTCAGCTTTGCGGCGTGTTCGGCGAATCTTTTGGGGATCGAGACAAATTGTCGCGTCACTGCATGGCGATCTTTTTGACCGGCAAGACCGATCTCTTTGGCAGGCACGCCAAGATTCCGCACAATGCGATGAATCAATTCCGGGGAAGTGAGGCCGCGTTTTTCAATCCACAGATATCCGTGTTCTCCCTTTCCTGTCGGCTGATAGGCAGGAACTTCATCCACCTGAAATTCATCAGGAGTACTGCGAATCATGCATTCCGGAAGCACGGGGGCGAACAGTTTCGGCGGGTCAATAATACGCGACAAGATTTCTGGAGTTATCGACATCGAGCAAGGTTTTCCTGAAGACGCAGCCGTGCCAACCATGAAAAAACAACGGCCATTTAGCGGTGACTGCGGGGGCACTGTATCGCAATGGTGCTTCAGATGCTCGCATAAAAAAGATCGCGTCAGGCTTTGCTTTTTTTTAAGGTTGAAGACACTTGAGCAGGGTTTTTGGCAAAGGCGAGGTTTTGTGAACTCGCATGCGCCGGAACTCACCCCAGGCAGGGGTTTGATCCGAGAAATTCCCGACCGGAGGCCTGATCTGAACGCCTGACCGTAGAACGGTAGTCAGAATGCTGTAAGATCCTTTGAGGAAATGATTTACGGCTAACGGAATGTTGGTAGCCGGACAGCGATGCCTTCGCAATAGCTGCACTCGACTCAGGGAGAAACAGGACGGATGAACGAAGACGGGGTTCGAGTCACGCGGATTGACTGGCTGACAGCAATTCCGTCATTGCGACTGCTGGAGGCATTCCGCCTTGGAGTGTCGCTCTGCGTCCTCGTGCCGGTTTTGCTGTTGATGTTTCTTGCATGGGGCCCGACCCAGCTTTGGGGTGAGAAATCCAATCAAATGCGAGGGAGGAATCCGGGCCGCAGCTTGCTCAACGTGTCTGACTTTGAACTGCCTGAATACCTGGACATGATCAACGAGTCCGTGTCGCTCGTCGCCACAGGAAATGCATCGCAATCGTCATCGGGTGCGGCAGCGCTCGGTTTATGGATGCTGATGCTTGGGTTTTGCGGAGTGGCTGCAATCAGGTCGGCTGGTTGCCGCTTCTGCACGGGAACGGCATATGGTTTGTCAGCATCCCTCAGGTTTTCTCTGGAAAGCTGGAAATCCATTCTGGTCAGCGCCTCGCTGAGCTGGATGCTGCTGGGGTTACTCTGTCTGGCATTTCGGATTTTGTCCTGGGCTGGCACAACGACGCACATGGGCATAACGGCCATCGTGTCACTGATGTATGTCGTCGGGTGCGCAGTGCTCGGAAGCGGCTGGCTATTATCACTCGCGGCAATCGGGATTGATCGTTGCGATGGTGCCGAAGCCCTGAGTCGTGGAATCAGTTATGTGCTGTCACGCTGGCTGCGAGTGGTGTTCTATTCGATCGTGCTTTGTGTGATCCTGATGGTCTGCGATCTTGCAGTTCGGTGGCTTGCCGATCAGGCCTGTACGCTGGCATCTTCGCTGTACAGGAATCCCGATCCATTGATACAGGATGAGTTTCGCATCTCTGTCCGGTCGATGCTGGGCAGGTTCGGCGAACTGATTCGCCTAAGCATTTTCCTCTGCGAAATCGCCATCGCCTACGTACTGCTCCGCAACGTTGAAGACGGCGTCAGCCTGCGAGAAATCGACGGCGGCCGCTTGAATAAATTATCGGACAGAATGGTCTGATCGGACTGATCCGTCCGACGAATGCGGCGGCACCCGTTTACGCCGTCAATCTCTTCTGCAGCAGGTCGCGCAGTTTGTTCAAATCACTGGCGAAGCCGCGGATACCTTCAGCAAGTTTTTCCGTCGCCATGGCATCTTCGTTCAGCATCCAGCGAAAAACTGTTTCATTCATGTCGATACGGTCGATTGACATCACGGCTGCATCAGCAGCGTTGAGTTTCTGTGGCACGTCGGTGGTGATTGCACTCAGTTCGGCCAGCAGGTTGGGAGCGATCGTCAACAGGTCGCTGCCACACAGAGCCATGACCTGTTCCTTCGTGCGGAAACTCGCCCCCATGACTTCTGTCTTGTATCCAAACTTCTTGAAGTAGTTAAAGATCTGCGACACGGAATGGACACCAGGATCGTCCGCCACGGGAATCTGATCGACTTTGCGAGTCACTCTGTACCAGTCGTAGATGCGACCGACGAATGGACTGATGAGCGTCGCACCTGCTTCGGCACACGCCACTGCCTGGCCGAATCCAAACAGCAGCGTCAGATTGCAGTGAATACCGTTTCGTTCCAGATGCTCGGCCGCTCGAATGCCTTCCCACGTACTCGCAATTTTGATGAGGACTCTGTTTGTATCGACTCCAGCTTCCTTATACAGCTCAATCAACTGATACGCTTTATCGACCGTAGCTGTCATGTCAAAGCTGAGATGTGCATCGACTTCGGTGGAGACTCGTCCGGGCACGATCTCCAGAATTCGGCGACCAAAGTTGACTGACAGGCGGTCAATAACTGCATCGACCAGCCCGCCGCGTTTTGCCGGATGAGCAGAAGCTGCGGAAATGGCTTCATCGATCAGCCCGGTGTACTGCGGCATCTGCGCGGCTTTGAACAGCAGCGAAGGATTCGTCGTCGCGTCCTGCGGCTTATGCTGCGCGATAGAGTCAATGTCGCCGGTGTCGGCAACCACCACCGTGTGCCGCTTCAACTGGTCGAGGCTGTTCACTTGCAAGAGTCCCCAGACAGGAAAGGGAAGAAACAAGATTTGTCATGCGTCATGCACCGCAGAATAGTCAGTCAGGGCAAAGTGTGGAAGCCTGACCCAGAGCACAGGAATTAAGTGCGATTCCGAACTATCCAGATTCAACATGCGATCGTCGGGAATGGCCAAAGCGTTCTGTCAAACCGCCGTGATGTGCCGAATTCGGGGGCGAAAGGCAGGGACACAGGTGAACAATGAGTCGGCTCCTATTTTGCAGCCTTTCGCTTGCCGCATTTCGTCGATTTTGAAGCACTCGCTGGCTCTGGATTTCCGGGTTTGACCGCGTCCATGAGGAAGAGGTTCAGGCGGTCCCGGAGTTCTTTGACTCTTTCCGGCTGTGTCCCGGCAAGATCGTTTTTATAGCAATGGCCCGCTTATTCACTGGGATTGAAGCATCTGGAATTCATTTGACTACGCG
>CAZFDW010000064.1:5559-18984 GCA_964517865.1 uncultured Chitinophaga sp. | reverse complement strand
ATCCACGCTTGCGCTGTGCGCAGTAAGGCCCTCTTTTTCGGCCATCAGCCGCACGCGCTGAGCATCGACACGCAATGCCGCAGCGTCGTACTGAATGATCGAACTGCGTTTCAGGAAATCCGTTGCGGCAAGGCCATTGGCGAATCGGGCTGTCCCGCCGGTGGGCAACACATGCGATGGTCCGGCAATGTAATCACCCAGAGCAACCGGAGTGTAGTGACCAAGAAAAATGGCTCCCGCATTCTGAATCTGATTCAACATCGATTCCGGATCATCCATCGAAATGTGGAGATGCTCCGGGGCCAGCAGATCTGTCAGTTCGGCGGCTTCGGCGGCACTGCGTGCAAGAATCAGAGCTCCGTAGTCTTCCAGCGACTGACGCGCCAGATCTCCACGGGACAATTGAGCCAATTGCAGCTCCAGTGCCTGCTGCACGGCTGCGATCAAGGGCTCATGCCATGTGATGAGGACACCGGAGCCTGGACTGTGTTCCGCCTGTGAGATCAGATCTGCGGCCACAAATTCCGGTCGAGCGGTGTTGTCGGCAAGAACGATGACTTCGCTCGGGCCAGCAATGCTGTCAATATCCACGTCCCCGAAGACGTGCTGCTTGGCAAGCGCTACGAACAGATTGCCCGGCCCGACAATTTTGTCAACTCGTGCGATCCCTTCAACACCATAAGCCAGCGCTGCGACGGCCTGAGCCCCGCCGACGCGGTAGACTTCCGTCACGCCGATTTCATGGCAGGTCGCCAGCATGTCGATGTTGTATCCGCCAAATGGTGTTGGCGGGACCACGATCGCAATTTCACGAACTCCGGCCGTCATCGCCGGGACAGCCGTCATCAGCACGGTCGATGGATACGCAGCAGCACCACCTGGCACGCAGATGCCGACGCGTTTCATCGGCAAGTGTCTCTGTCGCAGCTCGACGGTACCATTTCCCACCGATCGCACGACTCGTGCATCGTGCGGAAGGACGGCCCTCTGAAACTCTGCTACGTTGTCGCGAATATTCCGAATCGTATCAAGGAATTCGGGCGACGCACGTCCGGCAGCTGACGCCAATTCTTCCGGAGTCACGCGCATCGACTCCAGAGTCAGATCGCGTCGATCCAGTCTGGAAGTGTAGTGCAAAACTGCCTCAAGGCCGCGGCTGCGTACGTCGTCACAGATTCTCCGGACGACTTCGCGCGGGCTGAGCGGTTCGCCGAAGAGTTCAATAGTTCGCTGACGCCCCGCTTCCGAAACGACATCTCCACGCGGGCTGAGCTTGTCACGGAGTCGGCGAAAAAGTACTTTCGCGTCGCCCTGACGGCAATCGATGGTCGTAATGGCCAGTGGTGGGGTCATGTGTCGAAACTATTGCCGTTTTGAGACCGGTCATTTAATGGTTATTATGCTGTTGCTGCCTGATTGAAGCCACCGACGGACCGAAGTACAGTCTGCGACTCAATTTTGACGAGTTTTTCCAGCCCATTCCCGTTCTTCGAAAGCCGCTCCCTTGAAATCCGGGACTACAGGAATCATCGATCTTCGCAGCGATACGGTCACTCGACCAACGCCGGCGATGTTACAGGCCATGATCACTGCTGAAGTTGGCGATGACATCATGGGGGAAGATCCGACTGTCAATCGACTGGAAAAGTTCGTGGCCGACATGTTCGGGCACGAAGCCGCAGTGTTCGCCTGTTCGGGGACACAAAGCAACCAGATGGGCGTGCGGGTGCATTGTCTGCCTGGCGATGAACTGCTGATCAACGAAACCGGTCATATCTCCAATTTCGAGGGTGGCGCTGCAGCAGCATTGAGCGGAGTGACGGTCCGCACCATCGTTGCCGCAGATGGATTGCTGGATGTCAACGTCCTGGAAGGGAAGATCCGGGTGAACGATCAACACTACGCCCGGACGCGGTTGATCTGCCTTGAAAACACCACCAACCTTGGCGGAGGTCATGTCTATTCGCTGGACCACCTCCAGCGCGTTTCCGACTGGGCCACAACAAACGGATTGAAGCGGCACCTGGACGGCGCGCGATTGTTCAACGCGATTGTCTCAGGAGGATACTCGGCAGCCGATGTGGGTCAATGTTTTGATACGATTTCAATCTGCTTTTCGAAAGGCCTTGGCTGTCCGATGGGATCAATCCTTGTCGGCAGCAGAGACGACATCGCCAGGGCCAGACGAATTCGTAAACTCTTCGGCGGCGCGTTGCGACAGTCCGGGATTGTTGCCGCCGCTGCCATTTATGCATTAGAGAATAACGTCGCACGACTGCAGGACGATCATGCGAATGCCGGACAACTTGCGACGGGGCTCGCGTCGATTGAGGGTATCCGGATTGACGTTGAGCGCGTGAAATCGAATCTGGTGTTCTTCGAAATTGAAGCGGGACTCGGGCTGGCAATTCAACTGGCGGGTGCATTGAAAGAGCAGGGCGTTCTGATCGGTCCGATGGGCGGGCAACGCATGCGGGCAGTCACGCACCTGGATGTCACGATAGCGGATATCACAAAAACCATTGAGGTGATTCGCCACTGCATAGGGCAAGGTTTCGCGGATCGTCCACTGGTCGGCAGCGGGCCGTATTCGAAGTAGGTTTGAGAACGATTCCAGCTGAACGCCGGACGATTGCCTGAGCCGGTGAAGGGAACCCAACGCTATGCCATCGAAGTGTCAGCACGCTTGCGAGTCACCGGGCGGCAGCAGAAGCGCAGTTATACCTCACGCGGCCACGAATGACACATTTTCGAGATTCTGGAAAGCGACAGATCCGGGGGGCGTTCAGGCTGTCCGTTACTTATTTCCGTGCGATTCATTCGGTTGTCCCCATTCGGTTGTCTCCCTGCGTCGCATGAAATGGACAACCGAATGGGGACAACCGAATGGGCAAAACACTGATTAAAAGACCCTCCTGGAATCCGCAGCTTCACCAATCCTCCAGATTTTGATTCACCACTGGACCGTATGGCTCTTCGGTCGTACCATGGTGCTTGCCATGAATAAACCTGCTCAAAACACAACGAGTTCGCTGCTTGCTGGCCGTCCTGTCGAGCAGGAGGCGATGAATCCCGGAACTACGGTGCCATTGGCCGAGGTCTCCAACCTGACTGCGGCAGAGCTCCGGTCGATCAAAGACGAAAAACTCGCTGCAATTCGCCTGGCCATCGACAAGGGCGACTACGATTCAGATGCAATTCTGGAAAAGGCGCTCGGTCGCATGCTGGAGCGACTGGAAGAATGCGACAACGAGCAATAATGCTTTGTAATCCTGAGAGTTTTCTGAGCTCTCGGTAACTATGCCGTGACATCCGATGCGGCAGTGGCCAGACTGTCTGCAGGTAGGCGCAATCGGGCTGGTGATTTCATCGTTTAGCGGCAAGCCGCAGGCGTCGTTGTTGCATTTCGCCAGCGCCTGCGGCTCGCCGTTAAACGAAAATGCCGAATCTGACGACTGAATCAACAGGCCGCTAGCGTCCGGTTCACTCAGAATTACCTCGAAAACCGGGTGCTGATGCACTGCGGCTGATACGAGTTGCGATCAGTTCGAGTACCATTGGGCTCACGCTGGCGAGCGTAGCGGATTTACGCTTTGGGCCGGGCCGCAAATAAGGCACAGGGGTTGTTGTGAGTGATCTGGCATTCAATGAAATTGCTCGTCCTGAAGTCGCGGTATCGCCCGTCGAGAAATTCCGTGAGTTTCTTGGCACACGCGGCAAACGTTTGACACAGGAACGCGAAACGATTGTGCGTGAGATCTTTGCGGATCATGAACATTTCGATTCAGACCAGATCGTCGCACGGTTGACTCAACCACGTCGTGACGGCGGCCGCGTGAGTCGAGCGACGATCTATCGAACACTCGGCGCATTGGAAGAAGCGGGCCTTATTCGTAAAGTCGCGAGGACGAACGATCGCGAAGTTTACGAACACGACTACGGCTATCCGCAGCATGACCACTTTATTTGCGAAAAGTGCAACCAGCTTGTCGAATTCCGCAACGATGAAATCTCGGCCGTATTGGAACGCGTCGCCGCTGATCATGGATTTCGGATGAGCGGTCATCGCCTTGAAGTCCACGGCATCTGCGCTGTTTGTGCGAAACCTCCTGCGCGCCGTCACCACAAGCTGGACATGATTTGACGGATACCGTTTTCAGCCACGGAAAAAGGGGACCGGAATGAAAAGTGCGAAGCACTCTTCGGGCCATTTGGTTATTTGTTCCCAGCCTCTTTTCCCAGACTTTTGAGCACAACAGTGGGTGGAGTTTCGATGACGGCCATGCGGGCAGTCAGAATGTCCTGCAACGTCGATTGAAATGCCGCGTCTGCCTTTGATAACGCCGACTGCACGACAGCACCCATTTGAAATGCCGTTTTGAGGGCGCTTGAATCGGGACTCAGTTGCGACAGCAATCCACTGATTTGCTTCACATGCGGATCGTCCTCTATCTTCTGGACTTGTTCCGGAGTCACATCGTTGGTTGTGGACGCACCTCTCGTCGTGCTGACAAGATTCCATCCGCCAGGTTTCAAATTTCGGAAGAGCTGTCGCGAGACGGAAGCAGTTCCGCTCGCGATGTCGAACTCGAATGATGACACGACAACGGTGGCATGGTCATTCTTTTCAGCAAGTTGTATCGCGGCCGGCGGCAGCTTATCGGAGTTGTCGTGCGTAACAGACGACGAATTGGCTGCAGTACCGCCAGTTTCGTTAAGTAACTCCTGAAATGTGTTGTTCAGGGAATCACCGAGAAGAGAACTCAACAAAGTCGCCATGTCAGGCTTTGCGTCTTCGGCAACGAATTCATTGCCGGTGCGGATCAACCGAGTCGCTTGATTCAGGCGTACATCGACGGCGGCAAGAATCCGTTCGGCCTGGACCTCTGGCGGGACTGTCTGTTGAGACGAAGCGGGCCGTTTCAACTGCGATTCAGGAATCGCCTGAAGTCGCGCGGCTACCGTTTTCCAGTGCAGTTCTTCGAAATCGTCAATCTCATTCAGCAGTGCCAGTGTGGCCAGTTCGCGGCGATTCGGTGCGAGGGTCTCCAGGCGCTTCAATCTCTGCGGCTCAATCTCGACAATGATCCATGGAGGCACTTGATGGTCATCATCAGGACTGAGACGTTCGATGACCTCCTCCAGAAATCCGATCTGTTGCAGGTCGTCCGGGGCATCGATCCTGAGTTGGTCAGCTCGCAATTGAAGGATGCGGGTCAGTTTCTCGTTTTGTTTACCGAGTTGATTGGCAAGGGCGGGTTGGATCTCGTTGGTGAACAGATCCGCAGCATCTGCTTTCAGTCGTGCAGTACGCAGCACGATGCGAACAGGCGATTCGCTGACGGCAATTCCTGTCATCCGCTGTCCGTCAGCAAGGATGGCGAAGTCACAGACGCGATCACGATAAGATTTCGCTTTCAGCTCGTTGAGCTGAGCGCAGACGGAAACCGGCAACATTGCAAAGCACAGCGTTAGACCGGCGAGCAGCAATCGGGAGCTGAGGAATTTACGCGATGCAGTCGAGGCTTGCATTTTGGTAACTCCGGGAGGCTATCCGAAAAGGGGTCTGACCCTCTCCGGCAAGACGGAAACACCAGCATGATCGACTCGCCACCCAAGGGTCAGACCCCTTTTCGGATACGCATGACAGATCGCGTTGTCGTTTTGCAACGCCATCATGTTAAGAAGTCTGAACAACTTCTATCGGATAATAAACCAGATCGCTCAAAATCGCTCAAATAACGCTCTTTGTAATCCTGGCGCGACGTTTGCTTTGGGGCCTTCACTACGCTACGTATGGAAACATTTTTGCTCAACCCATTTTCTGCCGGCTTTCAGGAACTCCCGGACTCTGGCGTGAGGGTCGGAGCAATCAAGAACAAGGTTTTCACGAGATCCAGCGTGAGAACGAAGTGGGAGAATTCGTTGGGGTTGTTTCCAGGTCGCCGATTCATCTTCCATGGATTGTACCACGATGCAGGGTAAAACAGATTCACAAGCCGGACCACCGGCATGGCTCCGGTGGTTTGTGAACGATGCTGTTGACGGGATCATGGATCGCCAGGCGGCAGCACCCGTAGGATGTCATTTCTTCCACGATCTGGACGAGGACATTTGGGAAGTCTCAGTGTTCCTGTCCCGGACGGAAGTTTATGGCGGACCTGCTGACGGCAAGCATGTTCCAGGCGGACTGCAGATTGATGTGGCAGCTGTGTCCAGGGCCTTTGACTTTGCCCCGGACGTGTACTGGCAATCTGAGAAATTTTCGTCCGATGATGATTTGGGAAATCACCTTTCGTTTCAGGGTGTCGCACGCGGCGTCCACGTGTGGCTGAGAATCCTGCAGTCTGCGCCCGAGTGGGCAGGCCCCGGGCGATTGGTGCATGCGGAGAGCGGCAAAGTTGACGATATCTGGTAGCCGGGCGCAGTTGAGGAAAGCTCACTCGTTTAACCGCGTGGGCAACGCCCCGTGCTTTGTATTTCAAATCTCAAATCTCAAATACAAAATCTCAAATAGAACAATCGCGGCCCGCTGGGCACGCGGTTAAACGAGCCAATGCCAACTGCGTGCGGTCTCAGCGAACCGTGCAGGTTGGGACACACGCTCTCTATACTCAACACGGCTATGGATGAGATGTTTATCGTTTAACGGCAAGCCGCAGGCGTCAGCGACTTGTTGAGGACGCTGTCACCTGCGGCTTGCCGTTAAACGAGTCATTGGGCACCGTGTGCGGTGTAACGCTGGCATCGTGGACAGTAAAATGTCGCTCGTTGAGCCTGCACAGCCCGCTGGATGAGCGCCTTCCTGCACGACAAACAGAGTGTGTCCGCTCGTTTGTAGACTTTATGGTGATTCTGATAGCCGCCATCTTTATTGAGTGCGTTTCGATACGTGCCATCGCTGAGTGTTGAGCCTTCATATGAGATGGCTTCGTGCAGAATGCGATTCGTTGCGTTCGCAAGTTTCTGAATCTGCCGTCCGGAAAGGCTTGAAGCCGCGCGAAATGGCGAAATGCCGGCTTCGTGGAGAATCTCGCTGGCATACAGATTCCCGATACCTGCCACGCGAGACTGATCAAGCAGCACGACTTTGATTTCTCGCTCAGTTTGTGCAAGGATCGAGATCCAGTCTTCGACGGTAAGGTCCAGCGCGTCTTTGCCAAGTCGCGATTCAAGCTGAAGAAACTGCAGAGGGTTAAGAAGAGAAATCGTGCCCAGGCCGCGACGATCCCAGAATTCCAGGCAGGTTGCCTTCTTCCGAGCTGGCGAAAGTTCAAAGCAGATTCGTCGATGTTCGCGAGTGGGTGGTTCAGCAATGAGCATCAAACCCGTCATGCGAGGTTCTACAACAATCTGCCGGCCGGAGTCCAGTTCGACCACAATGCGTTTTGCCAAACGGCGAATGTCGGTGATTGTCCGGCCTTCGGTCCGGATGATGAATGTACGGCGACCGGGCCTGATCTGAATCGGTCGGCAAGGGCAGGGCGGAAACAGAGTCCGATCGATTCGGCGTCCAACACAGTCCGGGCGAATGCCGCGGACCATCGTTTCGACTTCAGGAAGTTCAGGCATAACTGGTAATTCGGATGCACAGCAACCCGGTGAAAATGGAATGATCGATACGACTCACAAATCTGTCAGGAATAATCGTTTGAGTCGGCAGAATCGGAATATCGCAGACAACTGGTATGTTATGGAATTGCAGGATTCTTCTTGACGCTGAGTTGATTCGCGACGATCCTAAGCAATGGTCAATTCTGACTTTGTCGCTCCCCTGCGCGAAGTGAGCTATCCGAAAAGGGGTCTGACCCTTTGGATGCGAGCAATTGTGTGAGTCGTTCAGCTCCCCGGAGAGGGTCAGACCCCTTTTTGGATAGTCGCCTTTCTTCGATCTTTTTGAGGTCACGCAGATGCGTCAGTCACTCTCAGCGTTTTCTTCGCTTCATTTTGGGCTTAATCGCACAATCCGCAAGGGTGTGAAGGTGGCCTGCTGTCTGGCAGTCCTTTCGGCCTCTGCGCTGTCAGGCTCCGTTTTCGCCGGAACATCAGATGGTGAAACCGCACCTTCATTAGATGCCATCATGCAATCCGCTAAGCTCCGAGGAGAAGCCCGTCTGGCGGCGGAGCAAGGAAACTTTCTCGCTGCCACCGAAGCACTGGAATCCGCAGCCAATCTGGTTGGCGACCGAATGACAGCAGGCAAGGCTCGTGAGGCGCATGCGGGTCTGCAGGCTCAAGGGGGTTCACAGTTCGCTGACTTCCAACCTTTGATGCAGCTAATTCAGGATCAGACAGCACCTCCGGCGCTCTGGTTTGATGTCGATGGTGAAGGCGGGCGGATGAGCCAGTTTTCTCAAGGAGTTTTCATGGGAGCTCCGGCAGTAATCGCAGCGCTCACCCTCGCGGCAGATGATTCGCGACTGATCTCGGCCTTCGAAATGGCAAAGTCTGCGAATTATAATCACGACGTCCATGCCACGTCGAATCTGCGACTCGTGTCATTGCCGCGACTGGAACAACATATTCAACAGTTAACCGAAGCTGGCCAGCCAGTGTCGGACGATGTCGCATGTCTGGCTGGACTGACCGAAGTCCGATATCTGTTCGTGTTTGCTGAAACCGGCGACGTTGTGATTGGTGGTCCGGCAGGTGACTGGGCCGTTGATGACACGGGCCGCACTGTCGGACTCGCGCAGCATCGGCCGACTCTGAAACTGGATGATCTGGTAACCCTCAGCCGTACATTTTCGTCTGGTGGCCCGGGTTTCTTCATGTGTTCGATCGATCCGAAACCGGAACAGGTGAAAGCCGTTCAGGAACTGGTCGTGAAAAACGGAGGATTGTCCCCCAGGAACGTCGGTTCATTCACAAAGAATGCAGAAGAAACACTCGGACTGCAGAATGTGATTGTGCAGGGCATTCCGCAGGACTCACGAATTGCCAGTGTGATCGTCGATGCCGACTATCAGATGAAGCTTATCGGTATCGGTAAGCGTGAAGGTGCTGATGGAATGAAGAGCTACTTCGATCTGATCAGCCGGGCGGAACGTCGCGGTTCATCGATGGACGCACTTCGCTGGTGGATGACCGTTGGATACGACGCGATTTATGTCGCTCCGAATCAGCAGGCGTTTGAATTCTCTGGTCGTTCGATTCGCTGCCTGTCGGAGAACCAGATCGTGAAGAACGATGGGACTCATGAATCGACTGGCAAGGCGGAAAAAGCGAATGCCGAATTCGCTCGGCTGTTTACGGAAAACCTGCCAAAGCTGGCAGACCAGGAAATGGTCTTTGCCGACCTGCAGAACGTCTTCGACCTGGCGCTGGTTTCTGCGTTGGTGCAGTCGCAGGGAATTGGACATCAGGCTGGCTGGCATTCAGAAGTCTTTGGCGTAGATGGTTCGTACAAGCCTGCAGATGTCGATGTTCCCGAAGAATTGATGACAGCCGCCAATTTCCGAACCTACCGCGGCGGCGACATTGTCGTTCAGGTTGCAGGCGGTGTGCGCGGTGATCTGAAGTCGATCGTCCAGAATCCGGAGACGTTTGAAGTATCAGCCGAAGTGGCGAAGAAAGCTGCTGTCGCGAACCCGATCGGCCAATCCGGACGCTGGTGGTGGGACGCAGCGGCTCGGTAACTGCCGTGGAAGAATCAAGAAATCTCTGAAAGCGAAGCTGACGTGTCAGCTTCGCTTTTTTCGTTGATTCCTTCTATCATTCCAGCTGTTTCGTTCAGGCAGCTTCGTCCCCGGTGCAATGGGTGATCTGGCTGCGGCACTATGCCCGTTGGAATTCGACCATGCCCCGTTTAACTCAGGTTGATTTGATTGATCTGAATCGCACATTTGACGACCGCACGCCTCAGGAATTGTTGAAGTGGGCAGTGGAAATGTTTGGGCCCCGTGTGGCGGCAATGTCTTCGATGCAGGAGTCCGGCAACGTAATCTGTCACATGCTGCATGTGAACTCGATTGATCTCCCCATACTGTTCGTGGATACAGGTGTTTTGTTTCAGGAATCGCTCGACACCCGCGACCGCCTGATAAAGACGTACGGTTTGAACATTCGAACCCTGAGACCGGTATTGACGATGGAAGAGCAGACCGAGAAGCACGGCGTTCTTTATTTGAATCCTGAGGGACAAAAAGAATGCTGCGAGATGCGAAAATCCGCGCCACTGGATGCGATCAAAGGGGAGTACGAGGGACTCATCACCAGTCTGCGACGTGCGGATGGCGGACGACGCGGCGTATGCCCGATTCTGGCCGTGGATCCCCGATTGAATACGTTGCGAATCAATCCGCTGGCCAATTTCTCGGATGAACAGCTGGACGAATACATTCAGCAAAACGCTGTCGTGCTGAATCCGCTGCATAAGCAGGGATTTTCAACAATCGGATGCAATCGTTGTACAACTCCCGTGCTTCCGGGAGAACCGAAAAGGGCAGGGCGCTGGCGACATTTGGGCCCGTGGAGCGTCTATTGCGGCATTAATCCGACAGACCTCGATCCGGAACGCTCGCCCGCCGTCGATTTCCCGCAGGATCTGGTTGACAAGATCCTCGGACGCCAAACGGACTTCATGATCTGACGTTGTCAATGTTGCCTTGCGACAACGCACAACTGTTGCATTTTCCAGACATGATTTGGGGGAAATGAGGAACATGTACCTGTTATGCGTGTTTTTTCCGAATCACTGATTGCACGCTTGCAACGGGTTTCCGCCCATAGACATGATGTAAAGCCTGCGTTTATGGCATGACTTTGCTCATGAATCTGTGCCGCCTCGCGAAGGCTGAGCAGATTTCCTGGCTCGGCCACTTTGTTTGGCAGGGGAATTGCTGACGAGTCAATGTCAACAACGAGCTGTTAAACAGCAAGGTTGCTTGTTCCCGTCACTCCGCCGATCGGCGAAATCTTGATGAATCCCTGGGTGATTTCATTTTTTTCAGCTCTTGCATGTTCGGTGCTCTTTGCGCCGATTGTGGCATTGATTGCTCGACGATTCGGGGTTGTGGATCGCCCTGACGGCCAGCGGAAACTGCACGCTCGAATCGTACCCCTTGTGGGTGGCCCGACGGTGCTGATTTCGTTGTTTGTCGGTCTGGGTGCTGGGTTGTGGATGCATCCAACATTGCTGACGGCGACCTACGCCGACATGAAATTTCTGGTGTCTTTGGGAGTGGCCGGTAGTCTGATTGTCGTGATTGGCATTTTGGACGACAAAATCGGGCTACGTGGTCGCCAGAAACTTTTTGGACAATTTATCGCAGCGTTAATCATGATTCCATCCGGAATTGCGATCCGCAAGATTCAGATCTTCGGCATCCCGATCGAATTTGGAGACTTTTCTTCAATCGTCACGGTGTTCTGGATTCTCGGTGCGATTAACGCCCTGAATCTGATTGACGGTGTCGATGGTTTGGCGAGTACGATCGGAATCGTGCTCAGTCTTTCCGTGGCTGGCGTGACTGTGATACTTGGCGGTCGGGATGACGGATTGATAATCTCGCTCGCATTGGCCGGTGCCCTCACTGGGTTTCTGTTCTTTAACTTTCCTCCTGCTCGCATGTTTCTGGGTGATTCAGGAAGTATGCTGATCGGGTTGGTGGTAGGTTGCGTGGCCTTGAAAGGTTCCTTCAAGCAATACGCTGCGATGGCGTTGGTCATGCCTACCGCGATATGGGCCATCCCGATTTTTGACGTGGCAATGGCGATCGTAAGACGTCGACTTACGGGTCGGAGCATTTTCAACACGGACCGCGGTCACCTGCATCACTGCCTCGTGCGACAAGGGCATTCGGGATCGCGTCTGCTGCTGGTGGTAGGATCACTGTGCGGACTGACAGGGCTTGGAGCTGTCGCAGCAGCAGCATTCAACAACGAATTGCTGGCTGTCCTCGGCGTCGCAACAGCTCTGGCAATTCTGGTAGCCACAAGGTCCTTTGGTGCTGCCGAACTGACCTTGCTGACAAACCGAGTTCGTCGCTTTGCGGTTTCCCTGTTTCGCAAGCCGGAAGGAATCAGGCCGGTGCTGCATGATGAGCAGGTTCAGTTGCACGGAAAGCAGGAATGGCATCAACTTTGGCAAACACTGACGGAGTTTGCCGATCGCTTTGAAATGGATGAAGTTGAATTGCTGGTCAACATCCCCAGTGTCGGTGAAGAGTACTATGCGAGTTGGCGATCGACTTCCAAAGTCGAACAGCACGACGCCTGGCGTTCAGAGATTCCGCTGATCATTGATGGCCAGAGGGTCGGTCAGATCAAAGTTCTGGGTGTCTGTGGTGATGGTTCGATTTGTGAATGGATGAGTGACCTGATCGGCGGATTGAGACCCTTTGAGACTCAGTTGATTGAGCTCATTGGTGAAGTCCATGAAAAGTATGCTCCGCTGAAAGCACCGTCACTATCTGAGTCGGGATCGCTGCAACTGACTCAGCAGGCAACGGCCTGAGCCGTTTTTTCGGCGGATTGAAATATGCGGTTCCGTGACCGATCGAAGTCTCAGTCACACCCATCGGCAGTGCATTCCGCCGCCGTGTCTGGTACGCAAACGTCGCGTGGCCTGCCTTTGGCCCTCGAATGGAGTTCGCTCCTGGTTGCCGCCGTCACGGTCTGTATTCTGCCATGGTTGCTCGGTGGTGCCATCCCGAAAGCACGGCTGGTGCTGCAAATCGGAGCCATTGCCGCTGCGGTGTTGACACTGCTGGCGCGACTTGCCGATCGCCGTTCGTTCGCAATCCCGCCCCTGGGAACATGGCTGTTGCTGGGAATGGCGGCCATCGGAATTGTGCAGCTTCAGCCGTGGATGCCTTCGGCAATTTCACTCATGAACCACGCCGTTCATCCGGAGTTTCGAGAGCATCTGCCACATGCGATTTCAGGATCGGCCGCTGGCACGACTATGGAACGCATTCCCGCAGATTCACGTTCCGCTGCACCTGCGATGACCCGCCGCCATGTCGCTCAATGGATCTCGGTTGCTGTCCTGTTGTGTGTGGTGGCGGATTCTTTGAGTCGGGCCAGCCAGCTGATGTGGATGCTCGGCCTGATGTGCATGAATGCCAGTCTTCTGACGATACTTTCACTGCAGCAGTTGTTTAACACGGGAAGTCGTGGGCTCAGTGAGCCCTGGATCATCAGCGGGACGATACCATTCGGATCCTTTGTCAATCCGAACAATGCATCCGGATGGTTGCTGGTCCACATGGCGATGGCGATCGGTTTAGTCGTCGTTGTCTGGGGAAAGAATCCTTCGACGGGTTGGTCGCGATCATTCCAGCGACCCTCATGGCAGGATCAGATCTTTGAAGTAGCCGCGATCGCGCGTCATCGCATCGCTTCGCTCAATAATCTCCAGATCATTTCCATCGTAACCGTCGTCCTGCTGCTGACGGGTGTCGCAGCGACGCTGTCACGTTC
>CAZFDW010000064.1:0-5459 GCA_964517865.1 uncultured Chitinophaga sp. | reverse complement strand
CTGGCGGGCATGGCGATGATGGCATCGCAGGGGATCGTGGCATTCTTTGATTTCGGGATCGGCCTGAGCTCAACTCTGGCGGCGATTGCCGTTTTCGCAGGTGTGTTGACCGCAATTCGCCGTCGCCAGCCATCGACTTTGCGCACTCTTCCGGCATGGTTTGCGCTGGATGGCGGGTTAGTGGGATGGGTTTTGCGACTTGCACTGGTGGCGGCCGCGTGCGGATCGGTCGCGGAATTGCGTCAAGCAGATCAGGTGTATCCCGCCATTGTGGAATCAGCCAGACTCTTCGGTGCTACGGTAACAAGGGACGGGCTCGCACGACTTCCTGTGCTTGACGCACAGTTGACCGCCGCGTTGAAACGTTATCCGGATGACCCGATTGTCCGAGATTCGCTGGTGAACGTACTGGAAGCAAGATTCCGACTGGAAATGATTGACGCGCTCGCTCCTCCGGGTTCTCCCGTCGATGCCGGTCAGTTACAGAGTGCATGGAAACAGTTGACGCCGCTCGGACTGGCAGATCGCGTCATAATGCTGAAGAAGAATTTGGATCCGGTGAGTCTTGCGGGACTGCGGGCTCTGGTCGAAAGAGTGTCGGAGGAATTTCCATGGCACGAAATGGCACGGGATGCGTCTCGTCAGTTTCCGCTTCAACCGGGACTGGCGGTGGACGCTGCGGCGGGATCGATCGGCATTGGAGAACTGGATGACACACAGTTGAGCGAACTCACGGCCGTCCGGTTTGCACACCCCTCAGGTGCGCGATGGTTGTATCAGTGTGGATCTGTGTGTCTCATCAGAGATCGCCCGCAGCAAGCAGTGGAGTTTTGGAATCAGTCGCTTGCGGCATCCGAGAGCTTCCGCGTCAAGATTTTGATGGATGCTTTGCGAGTCTGGACGCCTGATCTGGCCCTCGAACTGTTTGCGCCTCTTGAATACGCCGCAACCGTACGAGCTGGGTTGTCTATCTCCAAACCGGAATTAGAAGAAGGACTTTGGAAGCGAGCCGAATCGCAATGGCTGGCGGTGGGAATCAATCCAACCGCCGACCAACGGGTTCAGCGAGCCAACTACTTGTTGCATCGAGAATCACCCGAGTCTGCGCTGGAATGGATTGACGGCTGCCTTGCGGAGTTTCCGGCGACGCTTCAACTGCGCCAAACACGTGCGGAAACGCTTGAAAAGCTTGGAAAACTGGACGAAGCCATCGGAGAATGGCTGCGTTACGAACATTTTGATTCGAAAAGTACACTTCCCGCCGCATCAATAAAGCGCCTGATTAGCGAGAAGAACAAGTGAGCACTATTGTTTTTGAGTGATCTAAAGCTGCAATATCTGGCTGGTCGAAGTCCGCTGTGGGAGCAAACTTGAACGCCTGCGTCACGAGCGAATCACTAAAAAACCGGCAATCAGTGTCTCGAGGTCGCATCGCTGCGCGACATAAATTCTCCGGTCGCCTGCCTGATTGAATTACGATGTGCAATCAGTTTTTCCTGCTGGCCAACGTTTTTCATCACTTTGGAATCGCAAAAGTTGTTTTGGGGAACGCTGTTAAACTGCAACAGACTGGTTGAACCTGTTCAGGACGAGTCGTCACGCTCAGCCTTGCGAAGAGTCCGCTAAAATCAGAGAGGCTTATGGAAAAATCCGCTTTTTCAGGGCACAATGGAAGCATGTTGCAGGATGCCGTGAATTCCGTCTGTAGAGACGGCTTCGGACGCTGCTGATTCGTTCTTCCGGAACTGAAAACTCGCCAGATCGCGGTGTTTCAGAATCTGGACGACGTGCGTTTGACTGGCCATGGGCTTGGCGGTCTTCCGGTGTGAATTCAAATGGAGTTTGAGAGGAAAAATACGATGGCTTCATCAGGACTTCCGAGCATGTATGGTCCCAACGCCGCGCCGGCGGCTGAGGACCAGGACGCAGGATTGGACGTTTTGGGGTTTTTAAGACGTAGAAAATCATTCATCATCGTACTTGCAATGCTCGGAACCGGCATCGGCTACATGATGTTCCAACGCCAGATTCCGATCTATCGATCGGCCGCGCTGGTCCAGGTGATTCATAGAAATGCAGACAGAAGAATGGACATTCTTGTCTCAGAACGAGACCTGAAGGACGCAGCGTTTGAAATCACAAGCCCTAGTCTGATTGCACCGGCCTATGAAAAAAACCAACTCAGCGAACTGACATTGTTGCAGGGGCTTTCGGCCATCGCTGCATATGACCGAATTGCAGGCATGACCCAAGTCAAAACCGGAGTCAATAACACGAATGTTGTGGAGATCGCAGTTCTGGGATCCCGTGCTGAAGAGATTCCTCTGATTGCGAACGCCATAGCGGAAGAATACGTCAACAAGCAAATGGAGAATTACAAAGACGCGCGTGGCGAATTGGATGCGCTCCTGAATCGACAGAGAGAGGGGCTGCACACAGAGCTGAAAGCAAAGGAACAGGAGTACAATTTATTCCGCGAACGTTCCGGCTTAATGAGCGATGGCAAGAATCCGCATCGCGAACGTCAGCAGGCTTTTTTGACACAGTTGGCAACGCTGTCACTGGAAGAGACGAGCCTCAAAGCCGAAAAGGAGACTCTGGAAGATGCCCTGAAAAACGGTGGTTCTCGCGAAGCAATCCTGATGGCGATCGGAAAGTTGAGTGGGAATACCGCTACGGGTGCAGTGGCGACGCAGAGAATTGACGAAGCTGCCGTCAGCAGCAGAAACATGGAAGAACGTATGATTCCGCTGTTGCTCGAACAGAAAGAGCTGGAGGCGAGACACGGAAAGGATCATCCAAAGGTCAAAGCAATGGAGCGTCGGATTGAGTTCACTCGTCAATTGCTGCAGCAATTCGTCGTCCCGGAACAGCCAGAGCCGACGACACCAGCAAGCATTACGCCCCCGACAGATTTTATTGCCGTCTACCTGCAATCATTGCATCAGCAGTTGCAGACGATTTCGAGAGAACGTCAGGATCTGGAAACTCAGGCTGCTGAAGCTGAACGACTTGCGCGCGCTCTCGGGAATGATGAAAACGAAGACAGGACCAGAAGAAACGAAATCGATCGACTGACAAAACTGTTTGACAATGCGTCGTCAAATGTTTCAGAAACAAAAGTGAATGCCGAGATGGGCGGCGTCAAGGCACAGATACTTACGCCTGC
Organism: uncultured Chitinophaga sp.; assembly: GCA_964517865.1. Classification (GTDB taxonomy): domain Bacteria; phylum Planctomycetota; class Planctomycetia; order Planctomycetales; family Planctomycetaceae; genus SXXK01. The sequence continues at coordinate 2,290 of CAZFDW010000064.1, read as the reverse complement.
TCGTCACGGAGGCCTTGTTTATCCCAGTCTCAGTCAATTCCTGAGCATGGGAGCATTCCTCGGTGGATTCCTCGGACTGGTCCTTGGATATCTGGTCGAAGTCGCAGACAGAAGTTTCCGCAAACCGGAAGATGTTATCCGGGAATTCGGCGTGCCCATCATCGGACACATTCCATTTATAAAAGAAGAACGACTCAAGGGGGGGAAAGTCAATAACGGAATGGACCCGACAGCCGTCTGCGTTCACCATCCTCGGTCGCGCCCGGCAGAGGCTTATCGTTCCGTGCGCACGGCCATTTGTTTCAGCGCATTGGGCAGTTCACATCGCGTGATTCAAGTCAGCAGCCCTGCAGCCGGAGACGGAAAATCGACACTGGCATTGAATTTGTCAATCTCATTGGCAATGTCAGGCAAACGCACGATACTTGTGGAGAGCGACTTCCGCCGCCCAAAAGTTCATAAGCTGACCGCTGTTGAAAACAAGTGCGGCATCGTGGACGTTCTGCGCGGTGACTCAGAATTGTCTGATGCCGTGCAGAGTACGTCGGTAGAATCGTTCTTTGTCCTGCCGTGTGGCAGTCGGCCAAAGGATCCAGCGGAATTGTTGTCGCGACCTGAATATGAGCAACTGCTCGAGGTTCTGCGTCAAAAATATGACTACGTGATTGTCGATACGCCGCCGATCCTGGCCGTGACAGATCCAACGAGCATCGCCCCACGTGTGGACGGTGTGTTGATTGCGATGCGACTCAGCCGCCACACTCGCGACTTGGGGCGTCGGACGCTGGAGCAGCTGCGCGATGTCGGAGCGACAGTGTCCGGGATCGTGATCAACGGTGTAGAAGAGTCCGATGGTTATGGCTACGGCACCTATCGCTACTCCGACTATCAGTATTACTATAAGAGTAATGACTACGGTTACGGTAACGAAGGTAAGGCAAAGGAAGACTACTACTCGGACGACCAGGCCGAATCGACTGATGCCAACATTGTGCTGTAGGCCAAATCAAATTGGCATGACAGCCAACAGCAATTTGTGATTGACGTGGCTGTGTCGTGAATTCTTCGTGTCAGAGTTTTGAGGAATGCACGCTGCCTTCCCGAGGGAAGCGTAGTGGCAGGGCGGCCGTGCTGCGCCGGCGACTTCGCTCCGCAACTCGCATTGCTGTCGATCATTGGTCAAAATCAATGCCTCACGACTCGCAGACATCGATTTCACTTGTTGGAATTTCAGCCATTCCAACATGATGTCACAAGAACTACATTCCCGCCAGTTCCGCAATCGTGTGTTGTGAACTTGAAAATTGTGGGACCTGGCCGCTCAGAGGTCAGGCCGCTCTTGACACAGGTATGAATTTTTCAATTTCCGGATTTGCAGGTAACATTCTTGCTTCGAGTGTCACCGACGGGGACGAAGTCCGCGCGGAGACTCGTCAGCCTTCTGTGCTGTTCCTGAACAGGTCGTACTGGCCCGACGTTGAGGCCACTGGCCAGCTACTGACTTCGTTGTGCGAAGGGCTGACCCTGAACTTTGAAGTTGGTGTTCTCGCGGGGCGTCCGAATGCGATCGTCAACAATCTGGAAGTGAGCGACTGGAACAATGTGGCCGAAAGAAACGGCGTTCACATTCATCGTGTTGCTCACACGAACTTTCCAAAACGAAATCTCGTCGGCAAGGCGTTCAACTTCCTCTCGTTCGCCCACGCTTCGCATTCAGCCTTGCGAACAATTGCTGCTCCGGACGTGGTCGTCTTTGAAACGGATCCGTTTCTACTTGCCTTTGCCGCAAATCGCCTGCAGAAACGAACAAACTGCAGAATGATTGGATACCTGCAGGACATTTATCCTGATGTCGCTGTGGCGTTGGGAAAGGTTGGCAATAACTGGGCGGTCCGCAAACTGCGGTCGGCACTGTTCGACATCTACCGCCGCTGCGATCGAATGGTGGTGCTCAGCCAGGACATGGCAGATCTGCTGACCGACGGAGGCGTTGCTGCCGAGCGAATTTCAATTGTTCCTAACTGGGCAGATACACATCGGATCGCACCTGTTCCTGGCCTGAGTCGATTTCGTAAACAGCATTCACTGGGTGATCGTTTTATCGCGATGTACTCAGGCAACCTTGGACTCACGCAGCGGCTTGAAGAATTTGTGCTGGCTGCTACGCTCTTAAGGGATCGCCCGGATATTCTGTTTTGCTTTGTCGGACGCGGTTCTCAGGAGAGTTCGCTCCTTCGACTTGTCAAAGCAAACGGCCTGACGAATGTGCAGTTCTTTGATTATCAACCAC
>CAZFDW010000063.1:0-19305 GCA_964517865.1 uncultured Chitinophaga sp. | reverse complement strand
TGTGTTGTAAAACCCCGTCGGGGTTCAGGAAAAGTTCGCGTCCCGAACAACCCGCCCGGTTTGAAAAAGGGGTCAGGAACCAATAGTGCGCAGCACCCTGCGGGCCATTTGGCTATTGGTTCCGGTTTGAAAAAGGGGTCAGGAACCAATAGTGCGCAGCACCCTGCGGGCCATTTGGCTATTGGTTCCTGACCCCTTTTTCAAACCTGCCGTCGATAATCGTGGAGCACCAGTGCAAACGCTGCGATGTCGTAGACCGTGTGAGCGGTGATCGGGATCAGGAGGTTCGGAGTAGGATCAACGCCGATCAGTGCTGTCAGATACAGGCCGAGAAACGCTGCCAGAATTCCATACAGTGGCGTGGCCGCATGGGCCGCTCCGAAAGCCAGATTGGAAATCAGCACGGCAATGACGGAATTGAACCGTACCAGCCACAAGAACAGGAATCCGCGAAACAGGATTTCCTCGCAGACGCCGGCCAGCAGAGCGAGCAACACAATGTCGTACCAGTGGCATGCGTCCAGCAGGTGACCGACGGTGTCTCGTTGAAAGGCGCGAATCTTCTGCATCGCTTCAGAACGTGACAAGGCGCAGATGGCCAGCACGACGAGCATTGGAACAGTCGCCAGCAGTCCCAGCCCGAAATCTTCGAGCGACCAGCTGAGCGCCGCCGTGGGGTGACAATTCAAGAGCCAGCCACCCCCAAACGCAACCGCCAACAGCCCGCCTTCAAACAGTCCGACCGTTGTCAGGAACTGCGAGTGAGTGAGCTCTTCTGAGTTGTTTGAAATGACACGACCTCTCTCTCATACTGGTGTTCAACTTCGGATGAATGATTGAAAAGTCTGTCCGATCTCTGGTTTTGTGTTGGCGCTCAGGATGAGGATATCCTGGACAATTGAGGCAACGGTTGCAACAACAGAGATCAATCGCGTCGATTGCTGTGTGAATCACATGAATCTGTCGCCCGGCTCTACACTCTGGCGCCGGAGGAAATCAAACTTGTGGAGGAGTCGGGGAGGTGAAGATCTATTTGGACGTTTCCTGCCTGAACCGACCGTTTGACGACCAAAGGCAGACTCGCATTCGTCTCGAAGCGGAGGCTGTCGCGTTGGTCATGGAACGCATGGACCTTGGGGTCTGGGAGCAGGTCAGTTCGCAAATGGCAACCCTCGAAGTGGAATCCATCGGCGATCCCGATCGTAAAGAATGCGTGCAGACACTTTTGGAGGACGTCGAGCTTTATGTTAGACTGACCGACAAAGAATTCTCTCGCGCTGCGATCCTGGAAGAACTCGGATTCAAAGCGGCTGATGCATTGCATGTCGCAGCCGCCGAAACGGCGCTCGCCGACGTTTTGTTAAGTTGCGATGATCGTTTATGCCGGCTGGCCAAACGTTGCCGCCGTCAATTGCTGGTCCAGGTGATCAATCCGTTGGTGTGGTTACAGGAGTTGGAACATGACTCAAACGCTTGATGAAATTCGCCGCCACGGACTGGAGGCTCTCCGGTCCCGCCTGGGACGTGCAGGCATGATTCGATTTCTGCAGCAATACACTACGGGCGAAGGTGATTACACCCAGTCGCGAAAGGAATGGGTGGACCAAATGTCGATGGCAGACCTTGGCGCTTTGGTCGATTCGGCAAACATTGGAAATAAACGTGGCAAGGCAAAGAAAAAGCCGAACTGACGTTTCGTACTGCTGACGTTATGAATTTGCGCAGGACGAGAAAGTTTGTGCTGTGCATATCGGATGCAGTTGTGTTTCCAATCGCCGTTTTCTGACCACGGATTTCGCGGATGGTACGGATGAATCACAATGTGTTTATCCGTGGAATCCGCGAAATCCGTGGTTAAAACTTCTTTCACGCTCTTCCCTGGGTTGCGGGAAAGGCCCGCGACCTGCGTTCAATCTGCAATCGGCATGCGAATGCGGTCGCCGCGAATTGAGGACAATGCGGCGATTTCGCGGTCGGCGTTTCTGAGTCGGCCTTCGGTCGTGCGATGCGTCATAATCACCAGTCGCGCGACGCCGGATTCGTCGTCGATGTCGGCGGTTTCATCCTGGCGCACACTGCTGATACTGATTTCATTGCGACCCAGAATGTCGGCGATGTCGGCCAGCACATGCGGTCGGTCGGCAACAGTGAAACGTAGATAGTAGCGGCGGCTGAGTTCTTCCTGGGGTTGCAACGGAATTGGCATCAGAGCCTGCAATCGCAGCAGAGACTGAAACGTAATTGCCGCACGGCCGGTGGCATAATCAATCACGTCAGCCATCACGGCGGACGCAGTTGGCATCTGACCGGCGCCCGCGCCGGATAATCGAAGCACCCCCACTGCATCACCTGCAATCGACACGATGTTGTCGGCTCCGCTGGTCATCCCGATCGCGCGGTTGGCACGCACCAGCGTCGGCTGCACGGAAACTTCCAGACGCGCCTTCGCCAGGCGCGATGTGGCCAGCAATTTGACGCGGTATCCCAGTTCCTCCGCGACCAGCAGATCCAGCAGTTCGATCTGCTGGATGCCTTGCCGCACAATGTCTTCGAGGGGCACCCGCGTGCCGTAGGCCAGTTGAGTCAGGATTGATAATTTCTGAGCAGCGTCTGTACCATCCACATCCATCGCCGGATCGGCTTCCGCGTAGCCTCGCGCCTGAGCTTCCGCCAGCACGGCGTCGTACGTTTCACGACGATCGAGCATTCGCGTCAGAATAAAGTTGCTGGTACCGTTGAGGATCGCTTCAATCGAAAGAATTCGATTGGCCGTCAGCGCGGTCGTCACCGCAGAGATGATTGGTATCCCTCCCGCGACCGCCGCTTCAAAGCAAATCGTGCGTTTCTGTTTTCCGGCGAGCGCAAACAACTCCGCGCCGTGAGCGTACAGCAATGCCTTATTCGCCGTAATCACATCCTTCCCGGATTGCAGCAGCCGCGTGACGTCCTCACGCGCTGGACTGATGCCTCCAACGACGTGAACGACAACGTCAATCTGCGGATCATCGATCACCGTACCAATGTCGTTTGACACTGGAATACCAATCAAATCGACTTCGCGCTGCTTCGCGACGTTTTGCACCACGACGCGACGCAGTTGAATCGAACGACCCGTCCGATTCCGCAGCGATTCCATCGACGACTGCAGGATTCTCACCACCCCCGTCCCGACCGTGCCGCAGCCGACAAGAGCAATGTTCAGATCCGGGCATTGGGTCATTGGCAATCCTCAGCGGCAAATTCAATTCCGCCGTTAACAGTTGCGGTGAAATACGGTTCCCGGGGGGGAAACAGCGTGAAACGAAAATTGGGACTGACCGAAACGATTTTGAATCAACAGTTGAGCGGTCTCGAGATGCCCTTATACTGTGATCCATCGGGCAATTGTTTGGAACGAACACCCGTTTTTTCCTGTGTTTCATACTATGACTCTGCTGCAACACAATTCTTTGACACAACAACTCCAAATCGGTGCTGTCAGCTACCTGAACTCACGTCCACTCATTGAGGGACTTGCGGATTTGCTGCCGTCTGCGAATCTGGTGCTGGACTATCCAAGTCGCCTTGCTGATTCGTTGTCTGCCGGACGTTTGGACGTGGCTTTGATTCCGTCGGTTGAGTACTTCCGTCGTCCGGGTTACGAAGTCGTTTCGGATGCCTGTGTCGCTGCTCGAGGCGAAGTGCTCAGCGTCAAACTCTACTGTCGCGTGCATCCGGGCGACATTCGCCGGCTTGCCCTTGACGAAGGGTCGCGCACGAGTGCGGCATTGACGAAAGTGATTCTGGCGGAGCGTTACGGCGTGATTCCACAGACGGAACCGCTGAAGATGAAATGCACGACGCGCGATAGTACCGCCGATGCGGTGCTGCTGATTGGTGACCGTGCGATGCACGATCCGGCAGAATCGTTCGTAGAGGTGATGGATCTTGGGAAGGTGTGGTACGACTGGACCGGGTTGCCTTTCGTGTTCGCGATGTGGGTCGCTCGACAGGAAGCCGATACCGACGGAATAGACGAGGTCCTGTCGTATGCTCGAGATCTGGGACTTGAACGCATCGCTGAGATTGCTGCCGAAGCAGCTCCACGTTTGGGCCTCACACAAGCCGTCGCCTACAATTATCTCACGAGAAATCTGCACTATCGTATGACGTCCGCCGAACGCAGTGGGCTCAAGTTATTCTGCGAACTGGCCGCACAGCACAACCTGGTGAAACCTGATGTCGATATTGTCTTCCGAGATTTCGTCACTGCTTGATAAAGCCGTGGCCGGTGACCGACTGACTCCTGCAGAGGGTCTTGTGCTGCTGGAGTCGCACGATCTGGCAGCCATGGGAGCTGCCGCAAACGCCGTCACCATGCGTCTGCATCCTGAACCGTTTCGCACGTACAACATCGATCGTAACATCAACTACACCAACGCCTGTACGGCTGTCTGCGACTTCTGCGCGTTCTACCGTCCGCCCGATCATCCTGAGGTGTACGTCCTGTCGATGGAAACGCTGTTGAAGAAGATCGAAGAAACGGTTGAACTTGGCGGGGACCAGATTCTGCTGCAGGGCGGCCTGCATCCGAAGCTGCCGCTTGAATGGTACGAAGACACCCTGCGGACACTGCGCGCACATTACCCGCAGGTCAACATTCATGGATTCAGCCCTCCTGAAATTCATCACTTCACTAAAATCAGCAAGCTACCTTTGAGAACCGTGCTGGAACGACTGAAGGCTGCCGGCCTGGGAAGTTTGCCGGGCGGCGGCGGTGAGATTCTTGTCGATCGAGTCCGCAAAGAGATGACGCGGGGCAAAGTGCTGACCGACGATTGGCTCAACGTGATGCGCGTCTGGCATGAACTGGGCGGACGGTCCACGGCGACGATGATGTTCGGACATATTGAAACGCTTGCCGAGCGCATCGAGCATCTGGAACGAGTTCGCCAGTTGCAGGATGAAACCGGTGGTTTCACTGCGTTCATCTGCTGGACGTTTCAGCCGGACCACACCGACATGGCACACATCCCGCCCGCAGGGGCGTTCGAATACCTGAAAACGCAGGCCGTCAGTCGTCTGTATCTGGACAACGTTCCGAATATCCAGTCATCGTGGGTCACGCAGGGTGAAAAAGTCGGGCAGATGGCACTGCTTTTCGGTGCCAACGACATGGGCAGCCTGATGATCGAGGAGAACGTGGTGTCACAAGCGGGCACCGTGCATCACCTGACGGTGGACGGTATTCGCCGTTGCATTGAGAACGTTGGTTATATCCCTCGGCAGCGCAACGTGTATTACGAATATATCGATCAGGTTGCTGAGTACCAGCCACAGCAGCTTGCGCCGATTTTGCAGCTGTTGTAACGGATTACTTCGATGCAGCAACATCGGCTTGATTCAAGTGTCGGTGGATCTCCTGCATCAGCAGGTCTTCTTCGACATCCCAAACATCCTGTTCGGACCATGCCGCAATATTGGCAACGAGTTGTCCCAGTCGCCAATCGGGATGCAATCGCCAGATGGCGGCGACAGCTTCCAACACTTCCGGGATTCGGTTTGGATCACGCATCGTATAATGCCTTTTATTCCGGGGGTCTGATATCGCGAACACATTTCAAGCGACTGAAGTTCGCCTTCGGTCTCGAGTCTATCACCTCAACAACAACCATCGTTCCAGGAGAGAGATTGAATATTCTCACGGCTCGCGTGACGCCGTTGTTAATCATCAATTCACTGTGCATTCCGACCGTAACCTCAATGATTGGCATCCCGTCGAGGCGACCGCCGAATGAGAGTACCTGCGCTCGGTATCGGGAAGCGACTGGACCATCTGCGCGGCTTGGCGGCAATCGGAGGTCGCCTGGATTAACTTTCAGGAACAAAGGCGTTTCTGGCAAGTGGCACTTCCAATGCGGAGTTGTTGATGTCAAAGCTCGAAGATTTTAGGCATGAACTGACTGCTAAGCAAAGAGTGTCACCAGTTTTCATGAGCAATTCATAGACCGCGCTGATCAAGCCGCTGGATACCAGCCAAAATAGCCGTAAACGTCGGTTCTGCAGTCCATCCCGATGAAACGTGTATTACGAATATATCGATCAGGTTGCTGAGTACCAGCCACAACAGCTTGCGCAGGTCCTGCCGATTTTGCAGTCGTAAACATTCGTCGCGTCCCCGACGCCATCCCCCACCGCCCGCCAAATGTGGTAGGCTGATGGAGCGCGATGCTGACAAACGATTCGACCGTAGGATGAACATTCATGTCCGTCGGGTGATTGAGAGTCTGTGGAAAATTCGGCATTGGCGTCGTGTTAAAACCAAGGTTCTGATCCATCATCACGGTCGAATTCATGATCCGAGTTCAGGGACTCTATAAAGAATTCGCCGACCCGCGCACCGGAGTTTTTCGAGCGCTCGACAACGTGTCGTTCGAAGTCAAATCCGGCGAAATCTACGGACTGCTGGGGCCGAACGGTGCCGGCAAGACGACGTGTCTGAGAATCCTGAGCACTGTGCTGCGTCCGACACGCGGTCTGGCAGAAGTCGATGGCATCAATGTGGTACAGAATCCGGAAGGCGTTCGCAGCCGCATCGGATTCATGTCATGCAACACGGGAATCTACGACCGCATGACGGCGCGGGAAATGGTCGAATATTACGGTCGATTGTATGGCATCCCGGAAGACAAGCTGCAGTTGCGCATCGACGAGATTTTCGATATCCTGCAAATGCATGAGATTCGTGATCGGCTCGGCGGAAAAATGTCCACCGGGATGAAACAAAAGGTCTCGATCGCCCGCACGATTGTCCATGACCCGCCCGTCATCATCTTCGACGAACCCACGTCCGGCCTGGATGTGCTCGTCGCCCGGGCAGTCCTGAAAGCCGTCGCTGCGCTGCGTGATCAGGGTAAGTGCATCATTTTTTCCACACACATCATGCGTGAAGTCGAGAAGTTGTGCGATCGGATTGCTGTAATTCACTGCGGGAAAATCCTGGCGGAAGGCACACTGCCCGAACTGGCCGATCGTTACCAGCAGCCGGACGTGGAAGAGCTGTTCTTCGATCTGGTTCAGCGCCGCGAAGACGAAGTCGCGGAAGAGCGAAAGCACGCGGGTTCTGAGGTGCGGCCGTGAGCTGGAAAAACATCAAACTCATCTTCATGCGTGAGGTGCGTGACCAGCTGCGCGACCGACGAACGCTGTTCATGATCACAGTGTTGCCCGTCCTGCTGTATCCGATGCTGGGGCTGGGCGTCGTCCAGATGATGCTCACGTTCCGCGAACAACAGCGCGTCGTCGTGATCCTGAATGCCGACGATCTGCCGGAGACGCCCCCACTGCTGGACGACGACGGCATCCATCCGGACTGGTACGGCGACGGTCAGAGAGACACCTCCAGACTGCGAATTCTCGCCGAGCGAGCGAGCGAGCTGACGCCGGCTGAGTACTCCGACGCAGCAACTCACCCCCCCGTCATCGAGCTCGATTCGGACGAAGATCGTCCCCGTCGGCACGGTGAAAAGACCGACGCAGAACTTTTTGCCGCTGCCCACGGACTTGCCGCACAGATCGCAACGCTGCAGTCGCTCATCGTTCCCTCTTCGGCAACTGCAGACGATGTACCCGACGAAGTTGCCATGAACCAGAAACGTACCGCGCTGCAGGATCTTGTCAGCGAACGATTCGGCGAAAGTGGATTCCAGGTGCTGGTCATCGTGCCGCAGGGTTACGGTGACGCGATGAAGTCTATGCAGGGCCAGATCAAGGCGCGATCGGAAGGTGCGGAAACCGGCGACACGCAAATCGTCAGCGTACCAGCGCTGACGATCGTTCGCAACAGCGCTGATGACAAGTCCAGCGTTGCGTTTGTTCGAGTTCAAAAAGCATTCGCCAGGTGGGAGGACGCCGTGCGGCGACACAGCTTCGAAAGCGCTTCGTTGCCGGTTGAACTGGAACATCCGGCTCGGTTCGAGTACGTCGAAGTCGCTGGCGAGGAACAGGTCGCGGCGAGTGTGTGGAGCAAAATGTTCCCGGCCTTACTGGTGATCATGGCACTCACAGGAGCATTCTATCCCGCCATCGACCTCGGTGCCGGTGAGAAAGAACGCGGTACGATGGAAACGCTGCTCATCAGTCCGGCGCGTCGTATCGAACTGGTGCTGGGCAAGTTCCTGACCATTATGTTGTTCAGTGTGGCGACAGCCGTATTGAATCTTTTCAGCATGGGACTGACCGGACAACAGATGGCGTCTGGTATCGGTCGCGGCATTGCCGATACGGTGAGTCTTGAATTTCCCGGCTTCGGGCCCCTGATGTGGATGGTCATTCTGCTGCTTCCACTGTCCGCACTGTTCAGTTCGCTGTGTCTCGCACTGGCTACGTTTGCACGATCCACAAAAGAGGGTCAATACTATCTGACGCCGCTGCTGATGGTCGTGATGGGACTGACCATGTTCTGCCTGTCACCGGCTGTCGAAATGACGCCGCTGTACAGTGTCCTTCCGGTGGTGAATGTGACATTGCTTTTGAAAAGTTTGCTGCTCAACGCACCGGGTTCCGGCAACCTGGTCGTGTATGCCGTGCCCGTGTTGATTTCCAGCATCGGCTACAGCATGTTATCACTGTGGTGGGCAATTGAACTCTACAACAGCGAAGACGTTCTCTTCCGCGAAGCCGAAAAATTCGACCTGCGATTGTGGTTTCGTCAGATGCTTCGAACAAAAGACGCCGTGCCGGCATTTCCGGAAGCCGTCTTCTGCTTCATTATGATCCTGATGCTGCAGTTCGTCGCGATGAAGTATATGGCGACCGACCTGAACGCATCCGATCCGGGCATCAGCATGATGCGTTTGATCGTCGTACAACAACTTGCCATGATCGCTTGTCCCGCCGTCTTCATGGGACTGCTCCTCACGACCAGTCTGCGAGCCACGTTTCGGCTACGGATGCCTTCGCTGACCGCGATGGCCATCGGTATCGGGCTGGCGGTGATCGCTCATCCTTTGAGCATGGAGCTGAGTCGCTTTCTGGTCGAGTACCAGGTGTTTCCGGATCTTCCCGAGTCCGCTCGTCAGGTGATGGCCCTGATGAAAACCGAGGACCGTCCGACATGGCTGCTATTGCTGGTGTTTGCGGTGACGCCTGCAATCTGCGAAGAGCTCGCGTTTCGCGGATTCATTCTGAGTGGTCTTGCTCGCGGGGGTCGCCTGACAATCGCCGTCGGGATTTCGAGCGTCATGTTTGGCATCATCCATATGATTCCACAACAGGCATTCAATGCGGCGTTGCTGGGTCTGGTGCTGGGCCTATTGGCGGTTTACAGCCGAAGCCTGTTCCCCGCGATGGCATTTCATTTTTGCAACAATGCCCTGGCGACGTTTTATTCCACTGAAGCCCGTCAATTCAACACCGACGGAGTATTCTTTTCCCGGCATCCCGATGGTCAGCTCTGTTACGAAGCCCCGTTGCTGGTCCTGTGTGGCATCGTAGGCATTCTGCTGATCATTCATATGATCAAAGTTGTGTCAACAGAACAGGATCTGAAACGCCGCGGCCTGATCCCTGCCTATGTGGAATCCCGCACTTCCGTGTAACCGCACGCTCCGCTTCCAGTTGCCTTCCTGCGAGTCTCGAAACAAGCAACCTTTGGAGTGCGGTGACTCGTCATCGCTTTCTTTTTCAGGGAATTTGGCACTGTGGAACCCGTTTGTTTGTTCTGCCGACTTCACCTGAACTTGAAATAGAATGTTCGCTGTTTTCCCCGCGCGGATTGACAAAAAGGCTGTGTTGGAAAGGGAAAGCGGCGACAAGTCGCCGCACTCCAAATGACTGTCACTTGTTTCAGGGCGGGTAGCACGGCGGCAAAGCCGAAGAAGTGCAGCGTCCGCAGGTCTCATTACCTGCGTTTTCGGGGCAACCATGGGAAGAAGGCGTTCGTTGTCGCGACGTATTCGGCATAGTCGGGCTTGGCCTTTTTCAGACTTTTCTCCAACAACGCAACGCCAGAGAATTTCAGCAGCAGAATGGACATCACAATCGGTCCCACCACCGACCACACCGGGGCACCGTGCGGCAGGGATACCATAAACAAGCCCCACCAGACGCAGAAATCACCAAAGTAATTAGGATGCCGAGTGTACCGCCAGAGACCACGGTCCAGAACGGACCCTCTGTGACTGGCCACACTTCGAAATCTGGCCAGTTGCCAGTCCCCGACGGCTTCGAACAGGATGCCGATCAGCCAGAGAAGCACACCGATCACAACCAGTCCGTTTTGCCCTGCTTCCATCGGTCCGGACGTCTGCAAAGGAAGCGAGACGATCCACATCACAAGCCCCTGAAGTGCGAAAACTGTCAGAAGACTGACCAACCAGAACCGCGAACCGTGTTTATCTCTCATCGAGCGATATCGAAAGTCTTCCGGCAGTCCGTGATTTCGCCAGGCAAGGAACAGACTGAGTCGCATTCCCCAGATCGTGGTCAGCACGGGCAGCAGAAATGAGCGCTGCAACGGATCAGTCGTCCAGAATGTCGTCCAGGCGATCAGCACAAATCCCAGACCCCAGAACGCATCAACGATGCTGGCATTGTGGCAGAGAATACTGCCGATCCATAGGGTCAGCATCAGGAGCGTCACCACGACCGCATTCATTATCAGCGGGTTTGTCATAGGACACGGCGTTCAAACAGATAGTGCGACACCCACCACTCGCTTCCGCTGCGGAATCCGAATAATTCGGCACATGCCATGAAAAACATCCGCCAGCGATTGAGCCAGATGTTGGCTTGTCCCGGACCGTAGGTTTCGCGGAACAGGTGTGTCAGTTGATCCTTGTTTGCATCCTGTCGTTTCAGCCATTCGTTGCAGGTCCGCTCATAGTGCCTTCCGTCCCAACGCCAGCGATCGCTGAGTTCCAGATGCTGCTGACAGTGGGCCAGCAGAGATTCGCCTGGCATCATACCTCCACTGAAGAAATGCTTCGCCATCCAGTCACTGTTGCCGTCGGTCTCAAATAAGTATGAATGCAGTCGATGGCAGAAGATATGGACGAATAATTTTCCCTGCGGGTTCAGCCATGTTGAGATGCGTCTCAGGAGTTCCCTGTGATTTCGCATGTGTTCGAACATTTCTACGGAAACAACACGGTCAAACGTCTGCATTGTCTGAAAGACATTCATGTCGGTCGTGACTACGGTCAGATTCGTCAGCCCCAGGTCTGCGGCACGGCCCTGGATGAATTGTTTCTGTGATGCGGAATTCGAAACTGCCAGAATCCGGCTGCCTGGGTAGCGTTCGGCCATCCACAGCGAAAGCGAACCCCACCCGCACCCAAGCTCCAGAATCGTCATGCCGTCTTCAATTTGAGCTCGTGTGCAGGTTGTGGCCAGCGCGGCCTCTTCTGCCTGATCCAGGCCTGCGGTGTCATCACTCCATTCACAGCAACTGTATTTCAATCGCCTTCCCAGCACGGTGCGGAAAAACTCGGACGGCAGTTCATAATGCTGCTGATTGGCAAGTTCCGGGACCACAGCAACGGGGCTGTCGTCGCAGTCCTTCAGGAAACTGCGGAACCGGGAGTTCTGAGCCTCAACGCCTCCGGATTCGAGTTCCCGAAGTCGGCGGCTCAAAAGTCTGCGAATTCCAGCGCGGCAAACCTTGTCCGGCAGGATCCCGTTTTCTGCGGCATGCATGGCGGAGCCAAAGAGATGAATCAGCATGGCGAAATCCCGTTCTTCGAAAAAGACCGCAAAAAGAAGCGTTGAGGATGGCACATACGTTTAACCGCGTGGGCAACGCCCCGCGTGTGGGAATCGATCCAGCGGGACTTTGCTAGCGCGGCCCGCTGGGCACGCGGTTAAACGAACCTACTTCCCGGGGCGGTGCTTCAGGCTCACATAGATCCGGCCCGCTGGGCCTGAATGCAATGACCTCAGCGACCCCAGACGGCCTGAACAACTCCGACCGCTCTCTCTTCGAAAGCTCCCTCGCAATATGTCAGGTAATAATCCCACATCCGAATAAATCGTTCCGAATAGCCCAGCTGACGTACATCCTCCTGACGCTCAAGAAAGCTGCGTCGCCATTCACGCAGAGTTCTGGCATAGCCTTCAGCAAAATCATCCATGCTCAACAGCCTCAGCCTGGAATTTTTGGTCATGGAATTCTGCATCGCAGTCACAGACGGAAGACATCCGCCAGGAAAGATGTACTTCTGAATGAAGTCCACGGACTTCAGGTATTGTGAATATCGCTGTTCCGGCATCACGATGGCCTGCAGCAACATGCGTCCATTCGCGTCTAACAGACGTGCGCACTTCGAAAAATACTGGTCATAGTATTGAGGCCCCACAGCCTCAATCATTTCCAGCGATACCAGCTTGTCATAAGTTCCGGTCAAATCCCGGTAGTCCTGCTGCAGCACGGTCACCCGGTCACTCAGTCCCGCCGCTGCGATACGCTGCTGCGCATACCGAAACTGGTTTTCGGAGATTGTCGTGGTGGTGACGCGACACCCGAAATTCTTCGCGGCGTGCAAGGCAAAACCACCCCAGCCGGTTCCGATTTCCAGCAGATGATCCGACGCTTTCAGCTGCAGGCGGCGACAGATCTCGTCCAGTCGGGCGGTCTGTGCGTCCGCCAGAGACATCGTGGTGTCATCAAAGATGGCCGACGAGTACATCATGCTGGGATCAAGAAACAACTCAAAGAACTCATTCCCCAGATCGTAATGTGCCCCGATGTTGCGTCGACTTCCGGAACGCGTGTTGCGCGCCAGCCAGTATCCGAAGCGGGCTGCAGCTCTTGTTGTCAATTCAAGAGTTTTTCCGAATGTATGATGCCAGTCCAGGTTGCGACAGAAGATTCGAAACAGACTCGTCAGGTCGTCACAGTCAAAGTCCCCAGCCAGATAAGCGTCCGCCAATCCCAGGTCTCTGCCTGTCACCAGTCGTCTGTAGAAACGCGGATTTTTTACAGAAATCGTGGCTCTCAGATCATCCAGGGAGTTCTCTCCCAGGACAAATCTTTCCTGCTGATCCTCCAGGCAGATCTGGCCATTTTTCAGCGAACTCAGCCTTCCGAGAACCAGCCTTCGACAGGCCCTGTTCAGCCACGACGCCGGCTTGCCCCGTGTGGAACTAAGGACTTCTGATTCCTCGGCCCGGACCGCGGCACTGATGACCTGCTGGCTGGATGTGACAGTCACAGAACTCATTCGTCAATTCCTTGTGTGGCGTGGCGAGGTGCCTGCCGGAGTGAACAATCTTCATAACATGGTTCACTGAACTGTGGCTCGCCGAACGAGTGAGCGCCGTTCTGCGGCAGGCCATCAACCGGTGAAGCGTCCGGGTCCGGCAGTTTTCCGGGATGCGGACAAAACGGGACACCCTTCAGCCAGAGCCTCAGTGCCTGCCAGTAAATACCGACAGTCACCTGCATGGTCATGACGGGATATCGGAACAGGACTCGTGCCAGGCTTCGCGGCGTAACGGGACGCCGTTTCATAGTCATGCTGGCAGAGAAGGCGATCGAGTCATCACGACGGTTTTGAATCTGAATGGCCAGTTGTTCTGCCGGCGGGGTAATTCGCCAGTGGTAAGTAAAATCCATCGGCATGAACGGAGAAACGTGAAACTCTTTGCTGTGCTGCGCTCGAATCAGACGACCAGTGTCTGTCCCTGAGGGCTCACCTGGACCGGTGCTCGAATCTTCCACGCCGAATTCATCACGTGCATCGATTACATAACAGTGTCTTTCTCCCCACGGCGTATTGTTGACCTCCGCCACTACGGCTTCAACGGACTGGCCGGATCTGTCGTAACAGAAAAAGAAGCTGACAGGATTCATCAAATAGCCGAAATAACGGAGATGTGTCAACAGACGGACTGCACCGGACGGGCGGAATCCTGCGCGCGACTGTACCAGATTCCTGACGCTTTGGTCGAGTGGTTCAGCGGCTGGCCCCAGATGATCTTCGCGGCGGAAACGAGCAATTGCTGGCCTGGTCGATGACCACAACCAGCTGTTGCGAAACACATCGTCAATTTCATCAAGGTCCAGATAGAGCATGAAGAGTGAATTGCGAAACTCGTGCGCTGGCGGACCGACCCTTCGATGGCGCACCATTCCTTCGTAAATGCAACTATGCATGCACCGGATCTCCGGACTGGAGCCGTACAGGAAACTCTTCAAAGGCAGAAGCAACTGCAAGTCCGCTGTTGACTCCGTCTTCATGAAATCCATTGCCCCAGTATGCTCCGCAGAACGACAGACGGTCGTTTCGAATCAACTCGCCGTGCCGCTGCTGTGCCGACTTGCGTTGAGCTGTGAAGACCGGGTGACTGTAACGAAATTTCCTGACAATCTTTTCCGGGTCGATCGCGCTGTCTTCGTTCAGCGTCACACAGAATGTATGCCGGGACTGAATGTGCTGCAGGATGTTCATATTGTAGGTCAGCGTGGCATGATCCGAAGTGCCCGGAGGAATGTGGTAATTCCAGCTGGCCCAGGCTGCCGTTCGTCGTGGCAGTAACGAAGTATCGGTGTGCAGCACGGCGGTGTTCGGTTCATAGGGTATCGCTCCCAACACAGACTGTTCCACTGCGGATGCCTGTTCCCCAAGAATTAAAAGCGCCTGGTCGCTGTGGCATGCAAAAATCACTTCGTCATAGTGATTCACGCCACGCTCGGTTTCCACTGCCACAGATTCTGTTCCACGGACAACCGACCGCACGGGTGTGCTCAGAAGAATGCGGTCCAGAAACGGCCGCGTCAATGCCTCCACATAGTTTCGTGAACCGCCCTTGATGACTCTCCACGTCGGTCTGTTTTTCAGACTCAGGAGCCCGTGATTGCGATAGAAATCGCAGATGAAGCGGATAGGGAAGTTTTCGAAGGTGCTTGTCGGGCAAGACCAGATCGCGGCACCCATTGGCAACAGATAATGCTTGGCGAACTGCGATGAATAGCGATTTTGCAGAAGAAAATCGCCCACGGTCTGTTCATCTTCAGAATCATCCGTCTGGTCCAGTGCTTCGCGGTTGAATCGCAGGATGTCGCGAATCATGCGATAGAATGCGGGCCGAAGCAGGTTTCGCTTCTGCACAAACATCCCAGCCAGGCCGCTGCCGCTGTACTCGAGGTTGTCCTCGTCAGCACGAACACTGAAACTCATCGATGTGGGCACCGACTCCACCCTGAGTTCGTGCAACAAACGGCAGAAATTCGGATACGTTCTGTCGTTAAACACGATGAACCCAGTATCCACCGCATGGTGTTCGCCCGCGACGTTGACAGACACGGTATTCGTGTGGCCACCTGCATATTCATTGGCTTCGTAAACGGTCAGCTCGTGAGCGGCGTGCAGATGGCGCGCGGCGACGAGCCCCGAAATTCCTGATCCGATGATGGCGATCCGCATGTGGTAGTCTCAAAAAACGATGGTGCATCGTGAACGTTTTTAGAGTCGGGAGTTCGCCTGGCCAGTGTTTCTGTCAAAAATCCTCGTTGCGACGGTTGCTCAGGCCACTACAATTTGGCGGCGAAATGGCGTCAGACGCGAGTTTGTGCGTGTTTCGTCACGAATCGTCGGATGTGGGTTCGAGATGATCCGATTGCTGCTGAAAGATGCGGGTGGGCTCCGGAACGAGGGGGAGCGCAGCAAAATGCCGAGCGATCCAACAGAGTCAGATCGCCCGGCACCGGAGCAGAGAAGACGAAGTGGGAGGGGCTTCGTCAGGTGCATCCGTACCCGACGTGCAAGCAGATGCTCGCGTCAGGGGATGAGTCGCGTGGAGCGTACTCACAGGACCAGCGGCTGAGCGCAATCCATTGCGCAGGCCAGCCGCCGGCGAGTTTTCTGCGTCCGTGCAGAATCGAATCAGTATGTTCCGAGGACGTCCTGCGGAGGTGCGGCAGCCACAACTGGATAGCCGCCAAGCTGCGGTTGCGCGAAGGCGGTCTGCTGTATGCCAGGGGCATACATCGCCGACGGATAACCACCGCCTGAAGCACCGCAGGGGCCGCACGAACCACAGCCACCGCCGGCACCGCCATAGGGAGCGTAGCCACCACCGTGACCTAAGAGACAGCAACCACTCAACGAGCTGACCATGAGCAGACCAGCAAACAAGCGAGCGAGACGAGACATCAATAATCCTCCGGGACGTTGCGGGAAAACCGGCAACAAAGGCGGGATGTTGAATGCGTGATTTCGAATGACTTAATCTGGGATTCGGAATGAGGAGTTCCTGATCCAACCTCAGATTAAACGGAGGAGAAATCAACGGACATTCGAGAGAGGGGAGAGAACGAGAGGAGATTTGAACCGCAGGAACTGCAGTTCGAGTGAGAGGGACAGTAAGAGAAACCGGCAGTTCAGGTCAATAGCTGTTTTCCTCGGCAAAAATGGCATTTGCTGACAATCTTCGGAAAAATTTCCTGACTCGTCCGGAACGAATGCCTGAATCAGAATCAAGTGTCTGCGGCGGGGATCTCCGGCTTCTCCCAGTTGAAGCGCCGCGCGTGATGCGGACACGCGGCTTCACAGTAGCGGCAACCGATGCACCAGTTGAAAGGACTCTGCGCGGATCTGATGCGTTCCGACTACGCGGGTGACGAGCTGCAGGCCGTCCGCAGTGGAGAATGGAAGCTGCATTTCGCTCACGACTATCTGACAGCCGCCCGTCCACCGGGCCGCAACGGCAAGCCCTCCAACTTCGAAAACCTGAAACCCGCCTCGATCAAGCAATCCGGCATCCACGGCATCGCCAGCCGCCACGGCTACGAGGTCGCTCACACGGACCTGGCCCTCTTCAATATAAAAACCGATCCCGGCGAAAAGATGAGCGTTGCAGATCAGCACCCGGACGTGGTAGCGCGCCTGAGCAAACTGGCCGAAAGTACTCGCAGTGAATTGGGCGATGAATTGACTGGCACATTCGTTTAACCGCATGGGCAACGCCCCGCGCTTCGCATTTCAAATTTGAAATACGAAATCTCAAATAGAACAATCGCGGCCCGCTGGGCACGCGGTTAAACCCGGATTATTCACGTAGGCCGGACCAAATTCGCGTAAGCCCATGCCGGAACTGCACAAACGTGATTTTCCGCATTTGACAGACTGTTGGTGATCGCAGGATTGGTTAGCGAATGCAGTTCCGGCGTTTATCGCGTTTGTTTGGTCCGGCCTACATTGTCGGTGAATAATCCGGGTTAAACGCTGATGTCTACCGGGAACGGGAGAACTTCTACACCGCTCTGGAGACAAAGGCTCATCACGCAGAGCGTGATGGCTACATTGAATGCATCCCGTTGCAGCGGAGCTTCAGAACCGCAAGGCGGCGGTGTACGCTTCCCAGCGTTGTTTGAACTCGTCCATATCTTCCGTGCCAAGGACACTCTGAAGCGTCTTGTATCCGGTCGGATCGGATGCGACATTCTCACGAAATTCGTGGTAAAACTTGACCAGCAGTCCCTGCTCCTGAAGGTAGTAGCACAGGTAACGGGCCTGAGAATAATTCGTGCCCGGATCTTCTTCGTAGAATTCATGACGTGTCGTGCTGCACAGCGTTTTGAAAGCCGGGACTCGCTGATCAGCGATCGCTTCCCTCAGGCCATTGAGTCGCCAGTTCGTGCTGCCCTGAATGTGTCCGCGTTCGTCTCGCGACTGTTCGTACAACGAGGCCAATCCCTCATTGAACCAGGACGGGCAGTCCGGAAAATTGGCTTCAATGAAGGGATGCACGATTTCGTGGACCAGTGTTCCGCCGCCAGTGCTGATGTTCATCACCAGAGCCTGGTCGCTCGACGAATAGTAGCCATACGGAGTGCTCGGTTTTGTCCCGAACAACTTGACGCAGTTTTCTTCATAGCTGTCCTTGTCGCGGAACAGCCAGATGTCCACGATGTGGATCGGATCCTTCGTGAAATAGTCTTTCTTCAGTCGATTGACGGCCCATTGCACGGTGTTCGTGGAGTGCTGTTGCACCGTTTCTCCGGCATCGTTGCCGACTACGACGAATGGTTTTTCGAGGACCACATGAAAGTCCTCGCCGGGCAGGCGTTTCTTTAACCCGTGAATGTGCTGAGCGTAATCGGCATCAGTGAATTCTGTTGATGTCGAACCTCGCAGCTTCGAGGTCGGCCGCAGCCGCAGCATCACGACAGTCCACTCTTCGGCCGAGTATTTCAAAGGCCACAACTTCATCAGCATCTGGCGAGACATCCGCTGGTAGTCGCCGTCTGACGTCGCCGGTTCCTGATAAATGATTTCGTCACGGTCTGCGTCGTAACCCACGATCAGCCGAAAGTGTTCTGTCGTGTCCGGCTGATCCTCGTAGCGCATGCAGACCACGGTCGTGTGTCCGTTCGTCAGATCCGTCTGAATCACCTGGAACAGACGCTCCAGATCGGCCTGTGCAGACGCCCGTCGAACCTTGTACCAAACCTTGCCCGCATCAAATCCGATGTTGCGAACTGCATCAGCAAGATCTTTGGTGTAGCAACCTCGCCCATGAGTCGGCGACAGCCCCGACTGATCAAACACAAAGTCCTGATCGGCGGGTTTGCCCAGTTTCTGCAGGGCCATCGCCACGCACGCTTCGCCACAAAAGTCGGGCTTTTGCTCGATATGAGGCACGTCGCGAATGAGGACGGATCGTGCCGATTCGGGCTCTGCGGCTGCGACAAGGGATGGCATAAGAACCATCGCGATCAGGAGCAGGAACACTCGTGGCTGGTACTTCATGATTGAGGCTCCAAAGGTGACACTGCGTCCGAGTCTATTTCCTGCCTGAAAGTGTACGATGTCGTCCTTGTATTCCGGTAGAGCAAGTGGACGTTCGAATTCAAACAGATACAGTAGGGTGTGTGGAGCGAAGCGAAACACACCATGTGCAGCGTTCTCCGATTGTGGTGCGTTGCGCTCCGCTTCACGCGCCCTACATGGGGACCGTCGTTTTAGTCCCCAAGGTCGGTATTTTTGTTTAACGGCGAGCCGCAGGCGTAGGCGAAACTTAGCACCGACGCCTGCGGCTCGCCGTTAAACCCGGATTATTCACCGACAATGTAGGCCGGACCAAACAAACGCGATAAACGCCGGAACTGCATTCGCTAACCAATCCTGCGATCACCAACAGTCTGTCAAATGCGGAAAATCACGTTTGTGCAGTTCCGGCATGGGCTTACGCGAATTTGGTCCGGCCTACGTGAATAATCCGGGTTAAACGATTAAAGGTAACCGTTCACGACATTTCGAGAATGACAATATAAACCACAGATGGACGCGGATGAACACAGATTGATTGTTGATTTCTATCTGT
>CAZFDW010000062.1:0-19473 GCA_964517865.1 uncultured Chitinophaga sp. | reverse complement strand
GCGATATGTTCCAAGGAGAGAATCCCAACATGACAGATTGAATCCAAAATTGCTGCTCGCTTCGCTGCGGATCACCGAGTGATGGACGTGGTGCATGTCTGGCGTCACGACAATCCGGCGAAGCACACGGTCCAGCCACAATGGAATTCGCACATTGCTTCAGCCGGCTTTCGACCGGTTGACTTCTGTGGCGGCTTCTTGTTGGAATCCTGGTTGCCGAGTCTGTTGCGATCGAGGCTGTAATTCTCAGTGAAGACTGGCTTCTTCGAAGACTTGGCATCAACTTTGGTTGCCAGCAAGGCTTCCAGCCGCTTAATTCTCTCTTCGAGTTTCTTGTTCTGTTCTTTCAGGTGCTCATTTTCTTTGGCCAGCTCAGCAATGACATTCGCTTGCTCAGAGATCTTCAAATCCCGTGGATCGGTTTTCGTTTTTGTGCCGTCAGACATGACGCACGGGTAACAAATCTATCCATTCTCCGAAACCCCAATCGGAAATGGGCGGCTACCTCTACCACTGTTTCGGATTATTTCAGCGATTTTTGAACGGGTTGCGGCGTCTGGAAGGATCAGAAATACTTGGGGGCCGTTCGAATTCACATGCGTTATCATAAGAGATTTTCTGTCTCGAAACATGTGGCAATGAAACAGACATTTAGTTGTAATTCAAGAATATCTTCAGCCAATAGGGACGGCTCAGTCACACAATAGTGACCGTAACGCCCGAATTGCGCAGGGTAACGTGATAGCCACGGTCTTGAGTTGAGTCTCTGTAAGCAACAACGAGTCGAGCAATCCTGGGTCGACCGATTTAGTCTCAACAGTCCGCGTGTATCCGAGACCAAGACTAGCGGCTAACACATCCGCAATGTGTATCATTGCGGGAAGCTGACGATCCTCAACGTCCAGTGCTAATGGTCGATGGTGATACCCAACAGCCAGCTGCAGACTTCGAGGAAATTTCATTGCTTTACACCACGCTAAGCCGATCGCTTCGTGTGACGCTCCGATCAATTCTTCCTCGGCCATCCGAAACGTCAATTGTTCGTCTGCGGCGAGCTTTTGAATAACCCGGACGAAGTCCGGACCACACGCCTGCATCTCAATCAGGATTCCAATATCGTGCATGATTCCGCCCAGGAATGCCTCGTCAGCAGAAATGGCAGCAGATTGCGGGGCCAACATCATAGCACAAGTAGCTACGGTAATAGAATGGGTCAAGAGCTCGACAGAATCAAAATCCGAAGTTATCCTTCCTCCTCGGATCTGCTTTACAAGAGTGGCTGCAATCGCGATGTTTTTCACGGTAGCAATGCCGAGCAACATAACGGCTTGCTTGATCGTGCTGATTTTTCCTGACATCCCGTAGTAGGAAGAATTCACGAGTTTGAGGAGCCGGGCCGCTATTGCTGGATCCTGAGAAATGATCTCGATCAACTCTTCTGCTGTAGAGTCTTCGTTTTCAACAAGACTAATGATTCTCAGGGCGATTTGCGGCAGGATCGCAATCTGACTACATTTTTGAATCAAAGTCTGATTGTGAGCGGCTGAATTTGATTGCCAACTCGTGGCGGCTGGTTCAGTGATAGACATTTGCGATCTGTATAATTCTTTTTTATAGAATGTGAAAGACTCTTTCTCCCTGCAATTCTGATACATCTGTATCAGCGCTGGAATGTAGTAGGCA
Source organism: uncultured Chitinophaga sp. (assembly GCA_964517865.1). Classification (GTDB taxonomy): domain Bacteria; phylum Planctomycetota; class Planctomycetia; order Planctomycetales; family Planctomycetaceae; genus SXXK01. Next base: position 17,790 of record CAZFDW010000062.1, on the reverse strand, counting down.
CAACGGAAGCGTTATTGACGTCCTTTCATAGAATCCCCGGGATCAAGCAGAAAGCTGACTTGACTGGCCGACACATATAGGCCGCTACCTCATCAGCTGGCAGGGGTTCCGAAAAGAAGTAACCCTGCCCCAATTCGCAGTCCATTGACTGCAGCATTGCCAGTTGCTGTGGCGTTTCGATGCCTTCGGCAACGGCAATTAGCCCAAGGTTTTGTACCATAGTCGTTATTGCATGAACCATCGCGGCGAAATTGCGACTTCTCTCGATGTTGCAGATGAACGACCGGTCAATTTTCAGAACGTCGAGTGGAAGTTCCTGCAGGCAGGCGAGAGATGAATGCCCAGTGCCAAAGTCATCCATATCAATTTTTACGCCCAGCTTTCTGAGCTCCTGCAACGTCTCCTTGGCCAACGCTGGGCTTTGCATGATTTCGTTTTCGGTAACCTCTAGGTGGAGACATTCAGGAGCTAAATCATGCTGCTCCAGTGTGTCCCTCACAATCTGAACGAGATTTTGTAGCAACAGTTGTTTTCGCGAAAGATTAACGTGAATACTTGATGGTGCTCCGTCTCCCAGTGTACGCTGCCAGGCCGCAAAGTCCTGGCAAGCTTGCCGCAGTGCCCAAGTTCCGATCGGAACAATTAATCCTGTTTCCTCAGCGAGAGGTACGAAATCACCCGGCATAATCAAACCTCGTTCCGGGTGTCTCCAGCGAACGAGTGCCTCGAAGGCATTGGCGCGCCCGTTTTCCAGCGACACGATGGGTTGATACATCAGAGTCAGTTCTTCGTTGGCAATCGCTAGTCGCAATTCGGAGTCCATTCGGAGACGCTTCTCGGCTGCGGTATGCATCGTCCTGTCGAATAACACATATCGACCTTTACCTGCGGCCTTAGCTGCGTACATCGCAACGTCCGCATCGCGCAGGATCTCTCCTGCCGTGGAGTGAGATTGGGCACTGGTCACCACACCAATGCTCGCCGTGCAATACACCTGATACCCGGCTAACCCATATGGCTCCGCGAGCGTGGTCACCAACCGGTCTGCGATCAACAGAGCATCAGCCGGCGCCGACAGATTTTCGAGCAGGATTGCGAACTCGTCGCCTCCCATACGAGCAGCGGTACACTCATTAGAAATATGGGAAACACGATCTCCGCTACGTAGCTCTCCGCGCAAACGGCTCGATATCTTTTGGAGCAACTGGTCTCCGACATCGTGGCCAAGCGTGTCGTTCACAAGTTTGAAACGATCAAAGTCCAGAGAAAGCAATGCATAATTGCTGCTCGGAACTCGATCGATCGTTTCCTGAATCCGCTCATGAATCGAACGGCGGTTGTACAACCCGGTGAGCGTATCGCGATGAGCAAGTATTTGCAGTTGAACGAGCATCTGCTTACGGTCAAGGACAGAACAGATGCGGGCGAGCAGTTCCGCAGCGCAGAATGGTTTGCGGATGTAGTCTGCCGCGCCAGCCTGAAAGCACTCTGTGAGAACTCTATGGCTGTCGTTTCCCGTAATGAAGACGACGGGAATGGAATGCAAGGTCGCACAGGCTCGAAGTCTCGCCAGTAGCTGAAGACCGTTTGTGGACGGCAACTCGTAATCCAGCAGAATCAAATCCGGTTGTTCGCCCAATGCCACATCGACCGCCATTTGAGCGTCAAAGGCAGAAATGACGTCGATGTTCTGCAATTTAAGTATTCCGGCGATGAGTTCATGAATATCAGGATCATCGTCGACCAGAAGGAGCCGAAATCTTTCATGTGCCTGAGAGGTGGTTTTCATGATTTCTGCTCCACGGTTGAGGCGCCGGCGGATTGGCTGCCAGAACGAATGCCACCAGCCATGGCACGCTCGCAAATGGTTGCGAGTTCACTGACGGCGCTTTGAATCTTTGCCAGATCTATGTCAGTTTTGGCGCACTCTTCCAAATGGCGTGCAGATTTGCTGATAGAGGGGAATCCGTAACCACCGCCGGCACCCTTGAGTTGATGAGCAATGCAGCCAAGTTGATCCAGTTGATGGTTGGACAGATACTCCCTCATCAGCGTGACCTTGGTCCCCAGTTTGCCGACAAATCTGTTGATCAGGAGATCCATGTCCGGATCATCCGCTAACTCGCTTAAAAGAATCTCGGTGGATACGGACTGAGAGTCGACGGGTATTTTCACAAACGCCGGCTTTTTATGCGTTGGGTCGACATCGCCACCGTTGTTCTTCATCCATCGCCTGCAGGTTGAGATAAGCGCGGCCTTATTGATCGGCTTGGTGGCATAGTCATTGCAGCCGGCTTCGAGGCACTTTCTGCGATCCTCTGCCATAGCATGCGCCGTCAGGGCCACGATGGGAATCCGCTCCCCGTGGGCTCGCAGCGTCCTGGCCAGGGTGTAGCCGTCCATCTCGGGCATCTGCATGTCGGTCAGCAGCAGCGCGAACGGCAGGCCTTCCGCCGCCGCGGCGTCCAGCCTCTCCAGCGCGATCCGGCCGTTCTCGGCGATCTCCACCTCCGCCCCGGCCTTCCTCAGGTGGAACGCAATCAGCTGCTGGTTGTCCGCGCCATCTTCAGCCAGCAGAATGCGCAGGCCAATCAACACCTTACCTACTGCGGAATTGGATGCGGCTTGTTCTTGGTCGTTCGTGCGATCCTGGGACTTGTTGCTTAATGCCTCTTCGGGCTTAAGCATCGTGACACGATCCAAGTCCCCCGTCGCGATCGTGGCGGTGAAAGTGCTGCCTTGGCCCTGGACGGAGCTGACCTCGATCCCGCCGCCGAGCAGCTGGGCAAGCGCGTTGGAGATGCGCAGGCCCAGCCCGGAGCCACCGAACTTCCGCGTGGTGCTCGCATCGGCCTGCGAGAAGGCTTGGAACTTAGAGATGACCTGACATTGCTCGGGCGACATCCCGATGCCGGTATCCACGACGCCCAGCTTCAATTGCTGAGACTTCGGATCGCATGACGCGTGGATCGTCACGCTGCCGCACTCGGTGAACTTGATCGCGTTGCCTATCAGGTTCACCAGGATCTGACGCAGCCTCGTCGGGTCGGACTGGATGTGTTCAGGGATGGGCGTCTGATATGTCACGCCGACGTCCACACCCTTGCCGATTGCGCGGGGGCGCACGAGCGACAAAACCTCGGAGATGATCTGCGCCGGGCTCGTCTGGATCGCTTCGACCGCCATCTGTCCTGCTTCGATTTTCGAAACATCGAGGATGTCGTTGATGATGGTCAGCAGGTAGTTGGCGTTGGATTGGATCGTACGGACCGCATCTGCGACCTGTGTCGGGTCGTTGGCCAAATCACCGCAGAGCAGTTCCGAGTAGCCAAGGATTGCGGTCATGGGCGTGCGGATCTCGTGACTCATATTGGCGAGGAATTCGCTCTTGGCCTTATTCGCCTGCTCAACCAGTTCGAATGCGTCACGGGTCGCCTGGACATCGCAGGTCGAGCCGGACATGCGCGTGGCAATCCCATGCTCGTCGCGGGTTGCCCGGCCTCTTGCCCTGAACCATCGGTAACCGCCGCTACGCATCCGCAGGCGGTACTCCACGTCATAAGGAACATCATCTTCAAGGTGGGCGTTGATCGCCGCGAATGTGCGATCCTTGTCGTCCGGGTGAAGCAGATCTACTAACGAATCCAAGACGGGCTCGAACTGGTCGTACTCGTGCGGCTCAAAGCCAACCAGCTTCTTGAATTGATCCGCATACCACACCTCGCCCGTCGCGGGGATGTAGTCCCAGAGCCCATCGGATGTACCGTTAGTCGCACGCTCCAGCCGGGCTCGGGCGTCAGACACCTCACGCTCGGACTCAAGCTGAGCAGAGATGTCCCGAACCGCCGCGATGAACAGGCCATGGTCACCCAAGCCTTCAATCAACTGCAGCGAGATCTCTACCGGGATGCAGTGGCCGTCCTTGTGCTGATGCCTGGTCCGGAACACCATAGAGGTGCCTGGCTTTTCATAAAGCGGCGCGATCGCCGCCGCGAAAGAATGATCATCGAAATCCGGCTTGATATCGACCGGGGTCATCTTGGCCAGTTCGGCACTGGTGTAGCCGATCTGCTCCTTGGCCCCGTGATTGGTGTAGACGAACTCCAGGGTCTTGGCATCGAACGTAAAGAGGCAATCATTCGATACGTTCAAAGCCGCTACGAGTTGGTTGTTAGTTATGTTGAGTAGTTTCTGCTGGGTGATATCGAAGGCGTATTTGACGACCTTGATGGGTTTGTCGTTCAAGTCGAGGATCGGGGTGTATGACGCTTGAAACCAGACTTCCTGGCCGTGTTTGCCAAGACGCTTATACTCTGCCAAGACAGAGTCGCCCCGGTTGAGTTTCTCCCAAAACTTTCGGTACTCATCGCTCTCCCGGTAAGCCGGTTCGACCAAGATGCTGTGGTTCTTGCCAAGGATTTCTTCCTGCGAGTACCCCATCGCTTGCAGGATCTTGTCGTTGACCTTTGTGATCGTGCCGTCCATATCGAACTCGATCACCATCTGCGACTTGGCGATCGCTGCAAGCTGACCTTTGTTGTCTAAGGAAAGCACTTCGAATTGACGCATTAAGTTCGCCATCTTGTGGGCGTACCATGTGGCGAGACACAGAATGAGGCAAACGACACCGGCGAGAGCAAGTACAAAGGTACTAAACTGTTGTGCCCGTGTTGTCTCGGCTTCAAATCGAGCAGATTGACTATCACGCACCTTTTCACACAATGCCCCGATCAATACCAGCGTCTGTGAAAAGCAGCGGTCCATAGCCGCCATCCGTGATCCTGCGGAGTCCTGTCGGTTGTCCTCCAGTTCAACGAAGACGGCTGTTGCTTCCTTGTGGATCAATGCTACCTGTGCGTCAATCTTGCTTAGTTGACGGAGTAACTCATGAGAGTCTTCTCTTCGGGTATTCTGCTCAAGGTCTTGGCGGGCAGTTGTCGTGGCTTTCTGAATTGCAGCATGTGCTTCGGCAAGCCGACGCCGCTCGTCGACAATATCACCGGAGTCGAACGCATCGTTACCAGGTGCGTTGACTGCTGCGGCCAGTTCACTCAGTTTCGAATAATTACCGATACGATCCGACCACGCGGAATTTTCTTCGACCGACGCCGAGTAAATCCCAAGAACCGCGTGATTCAAATAGAGAGATGCTGAGATCGTCAGCACGTCGAATGCGGCAAGAAGGCAGTACAAGTGATACCACGTGAGCCATTTTCGCTTCTTTGGATTTGCGGGGGTTGACATACGAATTCCAGTCCTTGTCTCACGCCAACTTCATCCGACGTTTCGATTGAGATTTCGTCCACCAAGCCAAAGCATAGGTTGCGTTTTGGCATCGTTCGTGGAGGCAAATCTATTTATTCAAGGCAGAATGCGGAAGCGATGATCGCGAGAGTCAGGATTCTTCCAATCCACAGAGTCGGAATTCGGGCTCATCCGGCTGATGCGTACCTGAGTTGAATTCAGACGGACATGCCGTTCTGGTTTGGAGTTGCATCAAAAGACTTCAGACCAAGAGGCATGTGAACGGCGGTGAGAAACCGTGGCGCTGGGCGGGTGGTTGGTGGGCGGAGGAAAAGTGTAGCGCCCGTTTGTTCAGTTGTTGACTTCAGATTCTGTTGGAAAGGCGTCATTGTGGCGTGTTTCCGGCGGCGGAAAAGAACCAGGCTGGCGTATTGGCTAAAGAATTGCTCTCGATTCTTCGGTTTGTCCCGCTCCGTCCCCACTGGGGCCAGCTTCTTGAACGCAGCAAAGATCTTCTTCAAATGGCTAAGTCCCTGAACCGACTCGTCCGTAATGGTTTCGCGCATGTCAACTGCCTCCTTGGCAGAAAAAACAATGTACGAATTACCACCGGCGCAAATTCCGTGCCGAACGCGATTGATGCATCTCCCCCCGATTTTTCCGGTATTTGTACCGGATAATTCAGGCTTTCGGAGCCGCACGTCTGAACGTCAGACGGTATCGTAAGTCTTGATTCAGCAATCAGTTGGAACAAGTCGGGTCTACCGGATTTGAACTTCAACGGACAAGCTCCGACATCTGCACCAACAATATCGTCCTTTACACAGTCTGTCCCACTACGATTCGAGCTGGGGAGACGCAACTTCAATATGATTCGCAAGGCTAGAAGAACATCATCAATTGGCGCCGTCAGACGGATTACAATTCCGATGAATGTGAGACCGGAAGTAATCGCGTCCCGGCCCCGCCGCGGCTCCAGCCCAGCGCGTGCAGGTGGGCGTGTCCTGAGTTGGATCTGCGGCAACCATCAAACCGTGGTCGGACACTCTGAAGTTTTGGAATCGCCGCACCAAGCCGCTTCGGTGAGAGCGACCGGAGCGAGTTTCTGCCTGAGCCCAAACTGCTCCGGTCACATCGACCCACGCAGTTCGTGCGGCCAAGTCCACCCGATTGGTGTCGTCATTTTGACATCGCATCGGGATGAGAGTGGAGCGATGGCGTGGATCAGATTGATGTCGCTCCGACAGTCGGACAGGAGCAGTCGAGACCACGTCACTTTCTCGCGTCGGTCGTGATCACCGGAGCAGTCTATGAAGTGCTGTTCCGGGGTCGATCGACATCACCACAGTGGAATGAAAACGAAATCGCATCTAACTCAGGACGGTTCATTCTGAGGGAGTAACGGCGTCGGAATATCGCTGCTCTGGTCCGGCTTCTATTTGGATCTCAGAACAATTCACCAATCACGGCCCCGTGATCCACGGCAACGACCGGGCGACCAGAATGATCGAGGAAGTGCTGCGACGGATCGACGCCGAGTACGTTGAAGATCGTGTGGTGAATGTCGCCCGGGCGGAGGGGATGTTCTGTTCGAACTCCTGACGATACTTCGTCAGGCGAGCCTCTCCCCAAACATCTGGTGCCTTCGCGACGACAGTTCCATACTGATCCAGATGCCTTTCCAGTCGATCAATCGAGCCACATGGAATTATCCTAGAGTAATGCCCCGTGTTTCGGCCACATGCAACCGCATCCCCTACGACTGACATAATCGGCAAAGCGGCTAACGGAGGTACGGGAAATTCACACCCTGGGGTATGTTGCATTTGGAACGAGAGTGATAAACCGTAGAACTATAAAAAGCCACCCAAATTCTCCAAGAATCCCATTATCGCAATCTGGCGAGGTTCAATCGCGACTTTCGTTGCTCCAATCCGAACGTGCTTTGTGGCGATATCGGTCAACATTTTGCTCAGCCACTGCAAATGGCTGGCGGGACAACGATCGATGTTGATCAAACTGATATGTTTTGGAACGATCGAGAACTTGGTGAGCATCAGGCCTTCTTTGAGCGATTTCCGCCACTCATGCACCGTTGAGTTTCAGGACGTCAGAGCAAAATCGGGTTTCATGTCAATTTGCAGTAGATGCGAGGCGGACAATGCGCGACGAATCTCTGTCGGCTGAACCAGCGGATGCCGTCGAAGCATTGTGGGCAACATCTGGCCAGTCGCCGGACCTCGGCACATTCCTGGCGAAGCGACCTCACTGGTCTCCATCGGAACTTCGAACAGCGCTCCTGCTCGACCAACAGTTCCGTGGTGGGACAGCAAAGGCGTGGTCCACAGAAGATTACCTGAGGCTGGTTCCGTCACTGGCCGCAGATGAGACGCTGACGCTCGATCTGATCTATGGGGAGTATCGCGGTCGGAGTTTTCAGAACAATCGGCCAAGTCTGGAAGAACTGGTCCGTCGCTTCCCGCATTTGAATCACCGCCTTGCACGACAGGTCGAAATCGCGTCATGGTTTGAAGCTGCCAGTAGCAGCGATTCGCAGCCGGTTGGCGAGGACAGCAGCAGCATACGAACTCCCGGCACAATTCGCTTCGGCGATTATGAACTGCACCAGGAGATCGCACGAGGCGGTATGGGCGTTATCTACCGGGCGCGGCACCGGCAACTGAAACGCTATGTGGCATTGAAGATGATCCGCCCGGAGCGACTGATGCGTGCCGCTGATCTGCGCCGATTCAAGAACGAAACACGGATTATGGCGCAACTGGACCATCCAAATATCATCCCCATCCTGCACATCGACCAAATCGATGGTATTCACTTCTTCACCATGCGGTTGGTCGAAGCACGCGACCTGGAGGCGCGGAGAACCGAATACATGAACAACTTCCCATGTGCTGCACGACTCATCCTGGCTGTGGCCGAGGCCATCGATTACGCGCACCAGCACGGCGTGCTGCACCGCGATCTGAAACCGTCCAACGTGCTGGTTGATGAATCCGGCGTCCCCTTCATCGTCGATTTCGGCGTGGCCCGTCACCTGTCGGAAGCGAGCCAGTCGGGGCCGTCCGTCGAGTTTCAGGGCACCCCGGCTTACGCAGCACCAGAACTCATCCAGGACGAATCGCAAGCAGCGAATGTGGCGGTGGACGTCTACGGACTGGGAACGATTCTTTACGTGTTGATCACGGGCTATCCTCCCTTCAGCGGCCGCAACTCGCTGGACGTCTGGGACAAGATTCGCCAAACCGAACCGCCGCGTCCTCGGACGCTCAACACCCGCGTCGATCAAGACCTTGAAGCAATCTGCCTGAAGGCCCTGGCAAAGAACCCCGCAGCCCGCTACGCCAGCGCCGCAGCTTTAGTGGACGACTTACAGCGCTATTTGGCTCACAAACCGGTTGCCGCCCGGCCGATCGGGTGGTGGCATCGCCGCGCCCGTTGGCTCCGCAGGCATACTGTCGGTCGCACGATTGTCCTCACATGTGCTGTCGCAGCTTTCGCTCTTCTGGCCGTGATCGCGGTCCAGTCCAGTGCGTTGCAAGATGAGAAAAAAGAGACAGAGGCTGCTCGCCTCGACGTGGAGCGGTATCGCCAATCGCTTGAAGTAGCCGAGAAAAAATTCCGGCATAAACAAGCCTTGAGTGCAGAACCGCCATCACTTCCGTGACGGACTATACTTCGTGCGGCCAGAAATGAGTCCGGCGAGCGGGGCGGCGTAAGCCCAATGGCACTCAGTTTGATCGCAACTCGTATCAGCCGCAGTGCGTTAGCACCCGGTTTTCCAGGTAATTCTGAGTAAACCGGACGCTAACGCGTACCGGCTGATAGAAGAAATCGAGTATAGAAACGCTTTCGCAATTCTTATATCACGGGAGTGCGCAGTAACGGCTGAGCCGGGACGTTGGAATCCGCCGCTTGCACAAGCCTCTGGCTCCGCACGGACAAAAGAGTTGTCGAACCGCTCAATAATTCCCGCCCAGAAGGCCATGTCACTGGGATGAAAACACAATTCTCGGAAATCTTCCATTTTTCGTGTCCGACTCCCGCCAATGGTGCAATAAGGGTTCTGGTGGCACGGCGGAAAAAAGCCCTTGCCTCTGGGCGATGATCGATGGAATCACGGCTACATGCGGAACAAGCCCGCAATGGTGTCAGGTGCCGAATCGTTTCGTTTTCTGGTAATGATCCGCGCTCGACGCAGGCAAGCTCCGCTGGGGCGTAAAGAGTCCAAAGCGCTTAAGTCCACACCATTGAACGCGTGGTCGGTGAACCCAATTTCATCGAGTCATGAACAGATCGTTGGCAGTATTGGACATCCTGATCTCCAGGGTGTGGTATTTCAAACTGAGTTGGAATGATTGGGATGTTCTGTCACTTATGAAATCCGACTCGCAATGGCATTACCGATAGACCCGCCGGAAATCAAGAAATCAAATTCCTATCAGTTCTTATATTTTGAGTGCGGTGCGTTACCGTGCTGTTAGTGTCTACCAATTTCCCCACATTAAGGAGTGTAATATGTCCAATGATCCACATCACGTCCATGAACAGGCGGAAATGAATGCCGCGGATGGACAATCGGGTGAGTTTATTGATCCGCCCGATATTCAGCGTCAAGTCGGCTCGCAGGCGGGCGACGTGGTACCGCCATCGCCTGGAAGCGACACCCTCGCCCCCGCAACCTTGGCGGCAGTGCGCAGTGCGAAGGAACAAATCGAGCAGATGCTCGTCCAGGCCGCGTCGGCCAACGTTTCCACGCTCGCGACGGCGCGTCATATCGACAGCCCCGGCGTTTTGGGTGTGGGGCTGGCCAGCGGAATCCCCGGCCAGGAGAGTCTCGTAGTCTACGTGGAAAGCAGCGGCGGCGAGGACAAGGTCCGTCGCGAACTGTTCGACACGATGAACGTTCAGGCAGCAGCGGACGACAATTTTCCCATGGAAGTCATTGTCACCGGACCGATCGATGCCTTCACGACCAACCGCTCCAAGTTTCGACCGGCACCGGGCGGCGTGTCGATTTCGCACCCGCAGGTAACGGCCGGAACGCTAGGCGGCTGGGCGCGGGGTAACGGGAGCCGCGCCAACCGCCGGCTGTTGGTCTCAAATAACCACGTGATCGCCAACTCAAATGATGCCCAGTTTGGCGATGCCATCCTCCAGCCAGGTCGGGCCGATGGCGGTCAGAATCCGGGGGACCGGATTGCGATTCTCGAACGGTTTGTGCGGATCGCATTCGGAGGCCCGCCCAATTTCGTCGATTGCGCGACTGGCTGGTGCTGGCCCGATTTGGTGCGGCGAGATCACGTATACCACGGCAGTTCTCCCACGGCTAAGTTCTTCCAGGTGGGCGCGGGCACGGTCGCTCCCCAGGTGAACATGATCGTCGGCAAGACGGGACGGACCACCGACCTCACCCAAGGACGGATCCAGGCGACCGGCGTGTCAGTCAATGTGAACTACGGCGCAAGTGGCGTGGCCCACTTCCGCGACCAGTTTTCGGTGCAGTCGGTCACTTCCGGAACTTTCTCCGCCGGAGGGGATTCGGGGTCGTTCGTCTGGAAGTGGGTCGGAGGATTGCCGGTCATTGGTCTGCTGTTCGCCGGCGGTGGCGGCATCACCTTCTGCAATCCGATCCAGCGAGTCGTGGCCGCGCTGGACATCACGCTAATCTAGCCAGTGCGTGAACATGTCAAATATCCGACAGCGGCGCTTCCCTTGGAATCGCCGCTGCCTTTTTATCTTGTCGCGACTATGACTATTGATCGTTGCCTCTGATGGCCCTATAATTGATTGAAGCCGGTTTTAGCCAAAGTCTGGGGCGCGCCTTTTGGGCGCGCGTCGCCTCAGTGTGTCCTTTGCCCTAAAGTGAGGTATCAGATGAACGAAGACGCAGCCATCACATATAACCCCTCCGCGGACCCGGCGGGCGGAAATCAAACCCAGGCGAACTTCGAAAATGCCCGCCAACAGTTGATGACTATTGGCGGTGTTGAAGCAGTCGGAAGTGGAGAATCGCCCGATGGCGGTAATGCCATTGTGGTCTATGTCCGGGATCAACAGGGCCTGTCGCAACTGCCGGCCATGCTCTCCGGCATCCGCGTGATCGGTCACGTGACAGGCGAAGTTAAGGCCCTGTGAGATCGATCTGCTCGGCCTCTGGGCTCATCAGAATCGCATGGAAACGAAAGTAGGGAGAAACGCAAAAGCCGTCGGAGTTGATGAAGTGACATGGCATGAATACGAGCAGAATGTAGAGGCCACCATCATTGACCTGCACGAGCGAATTCACCGGGAAACCTACGGCGCAAAGCCTTCTCTGCGGATACACATTCCCAAACACGATGGGCGCACCCGCCCGCTCGGAATCGCCTCGCTGGAAGACAAGATCTTTCAACAATCGGTGGTCTGACACCGGTGATATGCAATCCGCAGAGCCTGATCATCAATGTCGCCACTGGCTGAAAGAAGCCAAAGAGGTGACTGGCACGAATGGCAAAGTCGTCATCTTAAGTTAATTTAGGTGCAGTGTTTACGCAATTCGGCCCTGAGCACATCGCACGGCTTCTGCATGAGCGGGTAGCGGCGGCGTTAGAGGACGCGGGGTTCCAGGCGCGCCGGGCGGCCGCCGACTCGACATTCGGCGATGCGTTTCAGGAGTTCATCGCACCTTTTTGCAATGCCTTCTGCGACATCAGTCCGCTCGTATGGACGGCCCAGCCAGCGAGAACGAATTGACAGGTACTCATGAAACTGATCGTGCGGTTTCTGTTTGCTCCGCAATACCGCAGATACTGCCATCAACCGTGCGTATTTTGTCCGCCAGAAGCTGTTCAACCTCAAAGAAGGAGTCTTCACACAAGTGTTCTTCGACGTTCCAAAAGCATTGGCTGTCATTGATCAGGCAACTCGCCTTGGTGAGGATGATTGCTACTACTATTTCAAGGTGACTACGTTTAGCACTGACGTTGAATGGGCATTTTCGGTGCAGCCAGCAGGTAGTTTCAGCGGCCATACAATTTGGTCCCGACGCGTTGGCGACACTGAATGGAGAATGGAAGACGGTGAGGTAGTGATGGCGGACATACACGAGTCCGTCATCGCGCCCGCCAAGGATCGGTAATCTGGCTATTTAATGGAGAAACACATGGACAGACCAGCCCTCGAAAGATCGCAATTGATAAGAGGTTCAAGTTTACTTTTGACGTCTGGAGTGACGCTGCTTGCGGCGATGATGTGGACGACAATGGCATTGGGCGAAGACGTTTCTCCGCCGCCGATTCTGCAATGGTTCGAAGCGAAATATGAGACGATGGTCCGGCGGACGCCCGATGCGTTTGTGGCGGGCTATGGCGCGGTGTGGATTCCTCCGCCCGGGCGAGCGGGGAAGGAAGGGGATGGTGGGTTCTCCGCAGGCTACGATCCGTATGATCGGTTTGATCTGGGACGGACCGGGCACCGCACAAAATATGGTACCGAAGAAGGCATCAAAGAACTTGCGGCGACGCTCGATCGCGCCGGTATCGATCTGCACATTGATTTCATTATCAACCACAATGGAACTCGGCACGGCGGCGAAACCGATTTTGTCAAAGCGGGAGACTACCCTGGCTTCGTGGTCACTCTGCCGAACGATGTCGACGGCGATTTTCATAACGGCTTTCTGAATTCCGACCAGAATGCTCTGAACGGGCGTCTGTTCGGTGCGATCGATATCGCGCATGAGAAGAATCACCGGTTCATCCGCAGTCCTGTGCCTGGATTTACGAACAACATTCCGGCGGGGACCGCGTCGGCCTTTGATCGGCTTTCCGATCAACCTGACGTGAACAACCGGAGGTTCTATCCGGACCGCGACTCACAGCCGATCCTGCTGTTCGATCCCAAAACGGGGCAGGGAGGAATTCAGGTCTTTCCGTTCAACACACAGGATCCGCTGGCAGGCGATCCGGTTGAAGAGAACGCAGCGGGATACCTGATGCGAAATGCTCAGTGGCTGGTTCAGGAAATCGGGGCGGATGGCTTCCGCATTGACGCCACCAAACATGTTCCGTTGTCTGTGCTGGAATCGTTCGATCGGGCAATTTATCGCTCCAGCCCGCGACAGCTGCTCGACGGCAGCCAGCCACAGGTCTTTTCCTACTGCGAACCCAAAGGCGTGGACCGCCAGCAGATCATCTCGTACGTTCGCAAGGATATCAATGCGAACGATCGCGGGCGGATCGGCGGCAACCGCGACACGCTGGACTTCAATCTGTTCTTCCGCATGGTCGATAATCTCACCAGCAACGGCTTGGCGAACGACTGGCGCACCATCAACGCTGCGAGCGTGGATGTCGATGATGACGGTTTGCTTAACGGATCGGCCGGCGTCAAGTTTGTTTCCAGTCACGACGATTTCGGACCAGCTCTTGACAACGTCGGCAATGCGTACGTCCTGATGCTGCCCGGCAACGCTGTCGTGTATTTTAATGCAGAAGAGCACGGACATGTGGATTTTCCCAAACCGGGCCGAGGCGACGCTTTAGGCGGCAACTTTGGCGACAGCATGGTGAAGCTGGTGGGAATCCGCAACTCGCACGGCCGCGGCAACTACCAGGAACGAATGCTGACCAAAGAGTTGCTGATTTTCGAACGTAAGGGCTCGGCCGTCGTGCTGTTGAACAATCGGCGCGATTCCGGTTTCGATGAAGTGACGATTGCGACTTCGTTCGCTCCCGGGACACTTCTGATCGAACTGACCGGCAACGCATCCGATGTCCGCATCGACCCCAACGATCAGGTTCCGGAACTGGTCGTTGTTAATGGCGATCACACCATCAACACGCGCGTACCTCGGAACATTTCTCCGAACGGACAGTCGCATAACAGTGCGTGCCTCATCTACGGACTCGCAGCGCCGCAGGCTCCGGCGGGGATTGACTTGACCGACGTGGCTCGTGTGGAACCGGCGGAAATGCTGACCGCAGCAACCAACGGCACTGCCCGCCTGTCGGCATTGCACGTCATCAAGGGCGACTCGTTTCAGGTCAAACTGAAAACGGTTGACGTCAATCTGCTTGGTACGCGGCGAGACATATTCGCCGACGGTGACAACGCGCTGATCTCAATCGACAGCGGTCGCGATGTCACAGGTGATGGTCAAGTGGACTTCCGCGAGCCGGGAAGTGTGACATACGGATTCGAACGGTTCCGCGACAAAAGCAGCTCGCTGATTGGATCGGGCGGAGTTAACGGGCCCCGCGGAGACGGAGAATTTGTACAGACAATAGATGCGACAAAACTGGAGAACGGAATCCATTTTCTGGAGGTTCGAGCGTTCCGGCACCGCACCGACGGCGGCCCCGCGATCTACAGTAGCTTCAAGACGATACTGTTGATCGAGCGACCGTAGGTATCAGTCGTCTGACTTCTCACCTTGTGCTTTACCCATCTCCGTTCCTGGCGCGGTTGGGATGACAAGGCGGTCACATGCTCCGCTCACGTCGATCGAGGTTACCGCAGCGAGTGAAATCGAAATGAAATCGTTGGATACAACATCCATGTCACCACTTGCTGAGAGCTATTGTAGATGCTGTCAGATTGAGGTTTCGGAGGCGAGGCTTGAGCGGTTTGTATCGCAGCACCCTGAACTGAACGCTATACAGTTGGCTGAGGTACTATTGGTGGACCAGGCTCTGGAATGGCAACGAGGTGAGAATCCCAGCGTCGAGCAGTATCTGCAGCGTTTTCCCTTGCTCTCAAACCAGCGTCATGTCATTTTGGATCTAGTCTGCGGCGAGATGCGAGTCGTGCGAGCGTGTGGGCAGCCAGTCGAGGTCGGTGAGTACGTTGCTCGTTTTCCCGATCTGGCCGAGCCACTACTGCGACAAAATGAAGTGTCTGTGTGGCTTGCGAAGGAAGCTGCAGATAACAAACCAGGGGAACAGCTTCCCTTGAGTCCATCTCCTTCCAGTCCCTAATTCATTTATTCATAATCCCTTACTTGAATTCGTCGCAACGCTGAGGATAATCTTCAGATCAGTTGGCGAGGCGATTCCGCCCCGCTCTTCGACGGTTCAGAAGAGGAGCCCCACCAGTGTTGACAAGGGAATTCAGAAAACTGGTGCAGCATGCTCAAGATGGCGATGCTGAGGCAATGGAGCAATTGCTTAAGGAGTACGGCGACGCAATTCACCGCGAGATTCGGTTCTGTCTATTGGATCAGCAGTTGAGGCGGGTCGTCAGTGAAAGCGACGTTTTCCAATCAGTGATCGCTTCCTTTGCGTTAAAGCTGCGTAATGGGCGATTCGAATTCGAAAAGCCCGGTGACCTGATTGGTTTGTTAAAAGCAATGGCACGCGCGCATGTAGCCCATGTTGCTAGGTTTTGGCATGCAAAGCGACGTGATCTGCGTCGGAACACGGGAATGGAAGCGATTGGCGTCATTGGAGTGCCCGACCACGATCCTATGGCCGCCAACGCTGTTGCGGATGTCGAACTGCTGAACCTCGCGATGAAGCATTTGCCGGAGCGCGATCGCCAGATCTTCGACTGGCGTCAGGACAACGTACCGTGGCCGGAAATCGCTCGACGGCTGGACGTCCCCAGTTCTGAAGCCCTTCGAAAGCAGCACGATCGCGCCTTAGCCCGGGTGGCCATTGCGATCTGTCCTGTGGAATAGAACGCCACGTCGCGTGAACAATAAAATCGCTCGCACGAAAGATTTGTCCGGGTCGATTCATGGCACGGATCTTGATCACTGCGGAGGACAGGTCTTGCCTGCCTTTCGTACACTTTTGCCGCGACCATCGGCGGCGTTTGACGGCATCGATCGACACGCCGAATTCATGGCGATGAGTCTCATTGGTGTAATCAACTTGATCGCGTTCCAGGCACAATTTCAGGGCAGCCCGGCAAATGCCGGAATTCGGTTCGGTCGAGGATTTTTGCGGCAGATACTCCGGTGCCGTTATTCCCGCAGGACGAACAGTCCTGGGGCATTTTCTCCCCATCCAGGCCAGATCTGTTGCATCGATCGACACTGCAGATGGGTGCCGTACTAAAAGCTTCGATGGTCTCGACCGCGAGTGATCAGAAGTTGTCTTGCGCGCGTCGGACCGGGTGGCCTCGGGGCGTTACCGCCCCGAGGCTCCCACAGACCCGTACGTGCTCGCATTAGAGCATACGGTTCTTCAAATCATGGGTTCGCTGCGTGTCTGAGCAGAGACCGCACGGTCCGTACAGGAGCCAAGGGATAGCGGTCCAGCACGCGGTAAAACATTTCCCAGGTCATTGATCGAAGGCGGTTGCGGCGAAGAAGCCACTTCTGCCAACGGGTTTTGACCTCGAAGAGGAAACGTGACAACGCCGCGGAGTTACCCGTGACACCATAGTACGCATAGTGACCGCGAAGTTTCTGATTCAGCTTCTGCTGTTGCTCAGGGATCGACAGGTGCCGGTTTGCCTGGCACCACGAGTCGATGTTCCGCACTGCTCGGCTGAAACGGTCCGTCGCCGTCTTCTGTTTCACAACCCAGTAACCTCGTTGAGATCGAGCCCAGTAATGGGTGAATCCCAACAGGTCGAACGTTCCAGGTTGATCGTCTTGTGATCCGTGAGTACCCGTCGTCCGAAGGGACGGCGGGCGGAACGGCACAAGCTTCGTCTTGGTCGGATGGACTGTCAGTCCAAACCTGCCAAATCGTTTCGGGACAACTGCGAACACGCGGTCGGCGTCATGCTGGTCCTCAAAGCCGATGACAAAATCATCTGCATAGCGAATGAGGAAAGCACGACGACGCATGCGGGGTTTTACATCCTGTTCGAACCAGAGATCCAACACATAGTGAAGGAATACGTTCGAGAGGATTGGTGAAACCACGCCGCCCTGCGGCGTTCCGGCGTCAGGGTAGCTGATGCTCCCGTCTTCCAGTACGCCAGCACTCAGCCATTTATCGATCAGGCGTAGCAACACACCGTCACGCACCCGACGTCGAAGAAACTCTCGCAAGTGGCCGTGATCCAGATTGTCGAAAAACTTCCGGATATCCACTTCAAGTACAAAGCCGCCCCGACAGTTCATCAACTGGTTTCGGAAAGCCTCCAACGCCTGATGTGCCGATCGTCCAGGCCGGAAGCCGTACGAGCACGCCCAAAAGTCGTGTTCGTAAATCGGCTCCAGCAACATGACAACCGCACGCTGGAGGATCTTATCCTCCAGTGTGGGAATTCCGAGCGGGCGCGTCTCGGTACTCGAGCCGCCTTTCGGAATATGCACACGCCGCACTGGCGGGGCCTGGTACGTGCCGGACTTCGCGCGGTCGAGCAGTCGCTGCAGGTTGCCCTCCAGGTCACGCTCGTAATCTTCCGCATTCACTCCGTCAACGCCCACGGCACCGTCCTTGCGGGTCCGTCGGTACGCTTCTTTCAACCAGTCAAGGTCCATCAGATAGGCCAGCGAAGTGAACGCCATTTGCGGCGATTGTTTCGCCAACGCTGCTATCCGTTCCTGTTTCGGTGACACGATGGTCAGATTTCGATGCATCTGTC